>JAHDDJ010000314.1 GCA_020629385.1 Erythrobacter sp. | reverse complement strand
CGCTTGTGCATGGTCGCGTTGCACAGGCCGAATTCGATCACCGGGCACACAGCGCGCAGGAACCGTGCATCGGAAGTGCCGCCTGTAGTGCTTGGTTCGGGATCGACGCCCGTTTCAGCTTTCACCGCATCGGCGATAATCTGGCTGAATTCTCCCGGCGGGGTCAGAAACGGCTCGCCCGAGATGATCGGTTTGGCCACCCCGCCATGCTTTTCGGCAATGGTCGCCACCCGTTCCGACAGCGACGCGCCCGTATGCAGATCGTTGAAGCGGATCGAAATGCGCGCCTCGGCCTTGGCGGGGATCACATTATGCGCACGGTTGCCAACTTCGAGATCGGTGATTTCCAGATTGCTGGGCTGGAACCAGTCAGTCCCGGTATCGAGCACCAACGCATCGAGCTCTGCCAGGATCGCGACCAGTTTGGGCAGCGGATTATCGGCCAGATGCGGGTAAGCAACATGCCCCTGTGTACCTTCGACCTCGATCCAGATATTGACCGAACCGCGCCGCCCGATCTTCATCATATCACCCAAGCGATTAACCGAAGTCGGCTCACCCACGAGGCACAGATCGGGCACATCACCCCGTGCATTCATAAAGTCGATCAGCGCCCGCGTGCCATAGACCGCAGGGCCTTCCTCGTCGCCGGTGATGATGAAACTGATCGTTCCGGCATCGGCGGGTACATCCGCCACCGCCGCGACCATGGAGGCAATCGAGCCCTTCATATCGACCGCGCCGCGTCCATACAGCAGCTCGCCGCGCTGCTCGGGAGCAAAAGGCGCGCTGGTCCAGCCCTCGCCCGGAGGCACCACGTCGAGATGCCCCGCAAAGGCGAAATGTTTGGAGCCTTCGGGACCGCGCCGGATCGCGAACAGGTTTTCGACAGGGCCGTCGGGTTCTTCGCCTTTGACAAAGCGGTGCACCTCGAAGCCGAGCGGCTCCAGCATCGCTTGCATCACATCGAACACCAGCCCCGTGGCGGGCGTTACGCTGGGCGCGGCGATCAGCTTTTCAGCAAGGTCAACGGCATTGCTCATCGGCGGCGCGGCTCCGGTTCAGGCAGAGCGCCCGGTTCAAACGCCCTGTCGAGCATATCGGCCATCCGCAAGCCCGCCTGTTTGATGCGTCGCTGCGCCACCGGCACAGCCTCGACAATGTCTTCCTGCGTCAGGGCAGTTTCATCCGGCAGGTCACCAGCGCACGGGTCGGTATCGAACGCATTCGGATAGACCATATCACGCGCGGTCTGCCAGCTTTCGCGCCCCCAATCGGCAGGCTCACCACCGCTGTAACGGGCGCGCTCTTCCGGTGAATAGCGCCGCGCAATCGGGCCATCGGTCGAAGTGATCGCCCGTTCTGCCAAAGCGCCGTCCCAGATGCGGTGGAGGTTCAACCCGGGCACGATGCCATAGGCGGTTTCGCGGTCATTGCCGCCACGATCATCCTTGTCGCCCGAATGCAGCGGCATATGAATATCGCCGACGAAATGCACCATGAATGCGAGCGCTTCCAACCGGATTGGTGCAGGCAGGCTTTCATCAGCGAGCAAGCGCTGGTTGCGTTCGATTTGCGCGGTCACGCAATTGCCGCCGCTGCAATTGGCGAAAGCGCGATAATCCTCGCAGATCGGCGTCGTGCGGTAATGCCATGCGGCGGTATAGCCCCAGCGCCAGCGAGTCCGCCGCACGCAATCGGGCCAGACAGTTGCATCCTGTAGCGTCGCGAGCGGACATTCGGGGGTGCCCAGCGGTTTCTCGTATTTCAGCAGTTTCTCAATCGCAGCGCGGGTTTCGGGCCGGATATTGGCAAGCGCAATCTCGCCCGTTGTCCGGTGTCCATATCCGCCCCACGCGAACACTTGCGAAGGCACCAGCGTGGTCACCACCAATGCCAGCGCGGCAATTGCTTGCGCGGTCTTCGCAAACAGGCTCATTTCTGCGCCACTTCGTATTGTTCCAGCACCCATTGCTCGTCCTCTGCGCCCGCAATCCATTGCTGCATCCATTCATGCTCCCACACCGCCTGCATATAGGCTTCGGCGAAGCCGGGCACACCGATGCCATAGGTCAGAAAGCGGCTGACTACCGGAGCATAGAAGATATCGGCTGCCCCGAAAGTTCCGAACAAATACGGACCGCCCTGCCCGAAACGCGAGCGCGCTTCGGCCCAGAGTTGGAGTATACGGATGATATCGTGCGTGCATTCCTCGCTGATTTCGACGCCGTCGAAGCGTTTGCGCATATTCATCGGACATTCGCGCCGCAAAGCGAGGTAGGAGCTGTGCATTTCGGCAACCATGGACCGCGCCATGCCGCGCGCCATCAGGTCTTTGGGCCAGAAGCGGTCAGCGCCGATCTTGTCGCCGCAATATTCCATGATCGCCATGCTGTCCCAGATTACCGTATCGCCATCCCACAGGATCGGGACCTTGCCAGCCGGCATGATCTCGCCCGATTCCTTCTTGGCAGCGGCCCATTCCTCGCCGCCGATATTGACGGTGATTTCCTCGAAATGGAGACCCGATTGCTTGAGCGCGAGCCACCCGCGCAAGGACCAGCTTGAATAGTTCTTGTTGCCGATGATCAGCTTCATCAATTCCACCTTATGTCCACCTGA
>JAHDDJ010000313.1 GCA_020629385.1 Erythrobacter sp. | reverse complement strand
GGCTCCTCTGCGTAGCGCGCCAGATCGCTATCACCCACGGTCAGCACATCGCGGTGGGCAAGTCCTGCCTCCAGCAATTCGCCGATGACATATCCCATGCCGCCCGCATCGTGGAAATGGTTCACATCGCCCGACCCGTTGGGATAGACATGTGCCAGCAGCGGGGTTGCGGCCGATAATTCGGACAGATCGGTCCAGTCGAACTGGACACCGGCTGCACGCGCCATCGCCGGAATATGGATCGCATGGTTGGTCGATCCTCCGGTGGCCAGCAGGCCAACAGCGGCGTTGATGATCGCCTTTTCATCCACGCAGTGCCCGATGGGCCGGTAATCATTGCCGTTGACACCGATCTCGGCAACGCGGTGTACCGCAGCACGGTCCAGCGCTTGCCGCAATTGCGTACCCGGCTGGATGAAGGCCGCACCCGGAATATGCAGCCCCATCATTTCCATCATCATCTGGTTGGAATTGGCGGTGCCGTAAAAGGTGCAGGTTCCGGGCGAATGATAACTGCCCAGCTCGCTTTCCAGCAGTTCCTTGCGGGTTGCCTTACCCTCTGCATAAAGCTGGCGGGTCGCTTGTTTTTGCTTGTTGGAAATGCCGCTGGGCATCGGGCCGCTGGGCACGAAAATAGCAGGTAAATGGCCATAGCGCAGCGCGCCGATCAGCAGGCCGGGGACGATCTTGTCGCAAATCCCCAGCATCAGCGCGCCGTCATACATCGCGTGGCTGAGCGCTACACCGGTGCTGAGCGCGATCACATCGCGGCTGAACAGGCTGAGCTCCATCCCCGTCTCGCCCTGCGTCACACCGTCGCACATGGCAGGGGTCGCGCCTGCCACCTGCGCGGTTGCGCCGACTTCGCGGGCATAGATCTTCAGCCGTTCGGGATAGCGGCCATAAGGCTGATGCGCGGACAGCATATCGTTATACGCGCTGACAATCCCGATATTGGGGCCGCGCTGCGCCACCAGTGCTGCCTGATCCTCCAGCGCCCCGGCATAGGCATGGGCGAGGTTGGAACAGCTGACCTGATTGCGGTCCGGCTGGTTGTCCACCTCGCGCTTGATCAGGTCGAGATAGCGCGCGCGGCTATCCTTCGAATTGGCGATCACGCGCTGGGTTACGCGGTGCAGCGTGTCGTTCAGATTATTCGTCATGCCAGCTCACTCCGTCGCGTTCGGCAAGGGCGATGGCGGCGCTCGGCCCCCATGTTCCGGCGGGATAGGGTTTGGGTGTCTGGCCGTTTTCGGCCCAGCCGGCACGGATCGCGTCGATCCATTGCCACTGCGCCTCCACCTCGTCGCGGCGGACGAACAGAGTCTGGTCGCCTTCCAGCAGATCCAGCAGCAACCGCTCATACGCAATCCGCCGGTGCTGGCCGACAAAGGCATCGGGCATGGCGATGTTGAGCGGGACAGAGCGCAGGCGCATCCCTTCGCGGTCAAGCCCGGGCACTTTGGCCATCAGCGACAGGGTGATGTTTTCTTCCGGCTGGATGCCGATCACCAGCTTGTTGGGCTGCATCGTGGTGCCTTTGCCTTCGAAGATCGAATGCGGCGGGCTGCGGAACTGGACCACGATTTCGGTCACGCGTTCGGGCAGGCGTTTGCCGGTGCGCATATAGAAAGGCACGCCTTTCCAGCGCCAGTTATCGACATGCGCCTTGATCGCGACGAAGGTTTCGGTGTCGCTGGGCTTGCCCAGTTCCTCGTCATAGCCGGGGACAGGCTCGCCATTGACCGCGCCTGCACGGTACTGGCCGGTGACGGTTTCCTCCGCGCCGACAGCCCTCAGCGCACGCAGCACCTTGACCTTCTCGTCCCGCACCGCAGTTGCGTCAAAATTGCTGGGCGGCTCCATCGCCACCAGCGCGAGCAATTGCAGCATATGGTTCTGCACCATATCGCGGATCGCACCGGCATCGTCATAGAACGCCACGCGCCCTTCCAGCCCGACAGTCTCGCCCACGGTGATCTGCACATGGTCGATGCGCGATGCATTCCACAACGGTTCGAACATGATATTGGCAAAGCGCAGCGCGAGCAGGTTCTGCACCGTTTCCTTGCCCAGATAGTGGTCTATCCGGAAAATCCGGTCTTCGGGGAAGGCAGCGGCGACCGCATCGTTGATCTCGCAGCTGGTGGCGAGGTCGGTGCCGAGCGGCTTTTCAAGGCACATGCGCACATTGTCGCAATCGAGCCCTGCATGTTGCAGCCCCTTGATCGTCGGTTCGAACAGGCTGGGCGCGGTGGACAGAAAGATCGCAAGGCCATTGTCCGTCCCGCCAACCTTGTCCGCCAGATCGGTAAACCCGTCGAGCGTGGTCGCATCCAGCGTCTGGTAACTCAGGCGACCCAGGAACTCGGCCATCCCCCCGCGCCGGTCTGCAGGCAGATATTTCTCCAGCGCTTCCCGCGCAAAATTGCGATAGGCGGCGTCATCCATATCCGAACGCGCCGTGCCGATGATCCGCAGATCGGGCGAGAGCAATTCATCGGCGTGCAGCGCCGCCAGCGATGGCAGCAGCATCCGCTGCGCCAGATCGCCAGTCGCGCCAAACAGCAGCAATTTGCCAGCAGTAAAACTCATGCGCGCAATTCTCCCAAATGCACAGGCTTGC
>JAHDDJ010000312.1 GCA_020629385.1 Erythrobacter sp. | reverse complement strand
ACCAGATCGCCGCATGACTCAAAATCCTCAAACACCAGATTTGACAATAACTCGGATGTCCCCTTTAAAAAGTCTGAACTCAGCGACACAACACAGATCTCCATCTTTTTCCTCAGGTTGACCTACCTGAATTTCCAGCTCACAAATTTCAGGTATGCTGTTTGTAGTTTTCATCTAAATTCTTTCTTTTCAAAGCTATAGAACACATGCTGTAACATGGCACACTACAGTCCTGTACGCTTTAACGCGGAAGAAGCGCGCAATAAGGGTGAATTACTCTAAAAAGGCCATCTATGGTTCGGCCTTCAGCAACGCCCATGCTTCGATATCCAAAGCGATCGCCAATCGAGCAATGTTGTCCACAGAAATATTCTGCTCAGACCGCTCGACGGCGCTGAGGTATGTCCGGTTCAGCCCGCTTTCCAACGCCAAACGCTCCTGCGACCAGCCACGCTCGGCGCGGTGGAGCCGCAGGTTGCGGGCGAGTACATCGCGAAGCTGGCTTTTGGGCGTTCTTTTCACATTTGGAAAAGGCGCGATTGTCGGTTATAACTCTACCTGTTTTAACATACATTCGAGAGGCCATCGGTATGATAGATCAGCCAGATCAGATGAGTGGAGACATCGTACCGGTGGTAGCGACAACAGAGCTGACTGAAACAGGAGCCGCGATGTTTCAGCTAATATCCCATGGGATGGTCAGTTCGACCGATGCAGCTCACCTTGTCGAAAAAGGCCTCGCAACATCAGATTGGATCAACATCGAGCTTGGCACACCGAAGCCAGAAGCGTTCGAACTCATCGCTTTGACACCGGAAGGCATCGAACTCGCAGACCAGCTCGCGCAAAGGTTGGCGCCCATTCCCGGTGTGTGCGAGGCGCTGCAAGTGCAAAACAGTACGAACCTACCTGACAAACAATGGGTTATGACACGCAAAACTCTCTGGGATCACTTTGCGAATTTAAGAGCTTCTATTGCTGTGAACTGGCTTTCGGATGTTTCGGCGGGATCACCCCTATCGTCAGAACCACTTCAGCCAAAGCCATCACCGATCGTTAAGCGGACAAAATCAAAAACCCGCTTAAAACTAAGTCTGCCCCGACTTGATTTATCGACGGGTGTGGAAAAATCCGTGTACTGAAAGGAACGATATGAACTTCGTGCGTAGCATTTTTGGAGCTGTGGATCGGCGCTACCTCATCCGGGCCTATGTCATCAGCCTTGCCCTTCTTGCCTATGCAATCTGGGCGTTCTCAAACCAGATCGGACTGCAAAACCACCAGAAGGCACTGATGATCGGTTATGCCATCCTCTCTGCGATCCTCTTTCCGTTCGCCAAGCTGGTTTGGGATGAACTGCGCGATATGATTTTGGGAAACAGCAGCATCATTCACTTTGGATGGTGGGCGATTGCTATCAATTTCATGCTTAAAATCATGGTAAACGTGGTGCTCTGGTTCTTTGCCATCGGCATTGCCCCGCTAGGCGTCCTTTATCTCTGGCTGCGCAACCGGAACACAGCAACACACGTCGATTAAGTAGACCGGCTTGGTGCTAACCAGAGGGAGACGGGAATGACCGACCAACGCAGCGATCTGGACCAGCTTCAGCGCGAGACGATCCGACAACTGGCCATGAAAACCACGCGGCTTCAGAACCGCTCCGCTCCGCAAGTGATCTGGCAAGCCATCGCCATGGCGCTGGTCTGCATTTTGCTGGGCGTGGCCATCGCCGTGGGCCTGACCCTGCTCGGACGCATTCTGTAAAAGGAGACAGGCGATGCCGCTGTATATTCACGACGACGAGGTCGATGATCTCGCTGTGACGCTGATGCGCGTCACTGGAGCCAAAACGAAGACCGAGGCCGTGCGTCAGGCGTTGGAATTTGCGCTCGCGCACCAGCGCAGACAGCCCTCCCTCAGCGACAGGATCAGACGGTTGCAGGCGCGTGTCGCAGCCCTTGGCGCAGTCGATCCCGACTTCGACATGAAGGCGTTCGCCGATGACCTCTGACGATCAGCGCGCACCCGAACCCGCAAAATTCTGGTGGGAAAGCCCGTGGGTGATGATCGCCTTGGTGCTCGTTATAAGCCTGCTCGGTGCCGCCGATCAGGCGCTGAACTGACCCATCCCATATTTTAGGAAATGTACAGACTTGCCTCCCCGGAGGCCGAGCGATAATTGGGACGTAGGACAAATTGTCTAGTGAGTGTACATTTCTTAAAATATGGGAGCCTTGCCATGACCGATGCTGCAAAGAAGGTGATGGGCCAGATCGACATTGACCCCCGCAAAAACGGCGGTGGGTCCTTGCGCCGACCAAGGGGTGAAAGAAAGTATGGCATTCTCAGGCTGACAAAACTCGGTGGCAAAGGTGGCTACGGAAAATCCAAGCTGGCGGCAGCCGCCCGCCACAACTTGCGCGAACGCGATGCACCGAACGCACGGCCCGAAGACCGAGACCGCAACATCTATCTGGCCGGTGCGAAAACCGCCAGGGATCTGATGAAGCTTTGGGAAGAACTTGCGCCCGAAAAGGTCCGCACAAACGCCGTCCATGCTCTCGAATATGTTCTTTAATTGATCATCCGCGCTCGTTGATATTGTCGCGTATACCTGCCACCTG
>JAHDDJ010000311.1 GCA_020629385.1 Erythrobacter sp. | reverse complement strand
CTGCAGTTCTTCCACCGCTTCTTCCTCGATGGCGGACCGAAAACCGCATGGCTCGCTGATTGTGCGTTGTCGATGTATCTGTTCCACCACTGTCTGGTGTATATCTACGGACGCTGGTTGACGGGTGTCGAATGGCCGATTGCGGTGGAGTTCACCGTGCTCACTGTGGCGGCTGCCGGAACGGTCATTCTGATCCATGAATATCTGGTCCGGCGCATCGGTTGGGTGCGGCTGTTGTTCAACGGCAAGACCGATATTGAAGCGATCCGCACAAAACGTCTGCGCAAGGCCGAACAGCGGCAAGCCGGTGGACTTGAGCCGGCTGAATAGCTCTTAAAAGTTGCCCGATACGCTGAAGCGGAAAATCGGGCCGATACGCAGATTGCGATCTTCGATGAACAATATCTGATCATCGGTGCGCGGTCCGTCGAACACTGTGCGGATAGTGCGCTCGCGTCCTCCGAAGATATTGGCATAGACGGCACGTACCGTCAGGCCAAAAACGTCCTTATGCTCGACAAAGATGTTGGCGAAAGTCGGGCCTTCATAGTCCAGATTGATTTCCGAAACACGGAAGGACGGCTCGCGGTGATCATAACGAAGGCCTGCCCCATAGGCGAAATCACTGCGCGGAATGTCATGGCGGAAGTCGATACCGAGTTCGCGGTCATTCGCATTCGATACCTCGCGCTTCAGGCCGGTCAGCGGATCGCGCACGCTGCTGGAAAACAATTCGACTTCGACATCCAGCTGCCCGCCCGGAATACCGAGCGTGTCGAGCCGCAAGGTGGTGTTCCAGTCGATTGCCGTGGTTTTGGCGCTTGGAATGTTGCCGCGCGATTCTCCACCGCCTGCAAGCGGGATGATGTCGATGAAATCCTCGACCCAGCGTTGTTCGACTGTCAGTGTGGTGGAACCTAGTTCGCCCAGACCCTTGTTCACCTCGAGATTCAGGCCCCAACTCTGATCCGGTACGAGCTGGTTGTTGCCGGCATTCTCATTGCCTTCGTCGAGCGATACGCTGGCAAGGAAATCGCCAAAGGACAGCTGACCGACTTCGCGCAGCAGTTCCAGCGAGATATCGAGATCATCCTGCGGCTTCCATGCTAGCGATAGAGTGCCTTTCGGGCGCTGGAATGTCCGCGCATTGGCTGCTGCTCCGGTCTGGCGGAGTGTGGAATATTCGCCGCCAAAACTGGCTTGAAGGGCGAGGTTAGGAGTTAGCGAACGGCTGTAGCTGAGGATGGCTTCGTATCGGTCTTCGGTGACGCCGCCAGTCGCCGCTGGAAATTCTATTTCGGTAAAGGTGCCGTCGGGTGCCAGTTCGAACAGAGCGGATTCGCGGGTCAAACGATTGAAAGCTGCCTCACCGGCAAGCTGCCAGTCGCCGCCCCACATGTTCCAGCTATATTCGAACCGTCCAATACGCTCTCCATCACCGCCGGAGCGAGAAAAGCGGCTTCCCGTGGGCGTGCTCCCATCAACCGGGGTGTCGATGATGATATTGTCGCTCAGCTCTTCATCATAGGCTTCCAGCCCGATCAGCTTGAGGGTGCCGGGACCGAAAGGGAAGCTGATGTCACCGCTGATTTCATATTCGGGTGTTCCACCGGTGCGGATATTCTCTCGAAAATCATCGACACCGCCAACAATCATCCGCGTCTCGCCTAGCGTGCGCTTGAAAAAGGATCGAGCGAAGGCAAGGTTGAGATTTGCGACGACATCGCTGCCGAAATCATAGCCGAAGGTTCCGCTGATGCGTGGCTCGTCGAATGCCCCTACAAAAACCTGCGTGGTATCTTCGATCAGCGCGCCGTTTCCGTCACGGATGACGATCGGACCCGTCGCCCCGAAACGGTTATTGTTATTCTGCAGCGCAATAGTGAAGTCGAGCGCGCCGGTGCTGCCAGAGACGGAGATTTCACCGCCATACCATTCGGGATCGACAGCGGTGGTCCGAATTGCGCCTTCCCACGAAAATTGCCCGCTCAGCCCTGAATTGTTGACGATGATATTCGCAACCTGACCGGTCAGCCCGGGAATATCGAGTGTAGTTCCGTCGACGATTTCGATCCGGACAACCTTGTCGGCCGGAATCCGCCCTAACTGGTCCTGCGCGCTGTCAGATTTGCTGGAAATCCGTTCACCATTGATGAGAACATTCTCATTGGCCTGACCAAGCCCTCGGCTGCTGTTGTTGCCGCCGCCTCCGCCGCCCTGAATAATAAAACCGGGTATCTGGCGAACCATGTCGAGCGCGTTGCGCGGGGCAAACCTCTCAAAGAATGCAGGCTCGTAAACCTGTGCGCCAGTAGTTGTCGCGGGTGCTTCTGGAACAGGTGTTTCTAAAGCTGTGTCGTCAGCCGGCGCGTCCTGCGCGAGAGCTGCAGGCGTATTCACCATGGCCGTACCCGCCAGAAGCGCGGATAGCGCGCGCATCCCAGAATTCTTAGTGGCCATGAAGTCCCGATACCTCTCTTGCGCGCCGTGCAACATTGTTGCGTCCTGCAAAAGACGCCGTCGACCAGAGGTCAATGGTTTACGATGAATGGCGTTCCGTACCTTCATCGAGAATTCTGTGCGCAGGCATGATTGCCGTTTTTCCACGCCAGCAGCACGGCAATGGGGTTAACGCCCTTGAACATCGGGC
>JAHDDJ010000310.1 GCA_020629385.1 Erythrobacter sp. | reverse complement strand
GTGGGTAGCGTGTCGAATCCAGATCCGATCACCTGTTCGGGCGATGTGGTATGGACCTATAGATATACCGCTTGCGATGGAGTCACCACCGCCGATTGGACACATACCTATACGGTTATTGGGGCACCAAGTATTACCGCCCCAGCGAATACGACGGCAACGGTCGATTGTCCAGCGGATGCGACGGATCCCGGCGCCCCTGCAGACATTACGGATGCTTGTGGAAATACGGTTTCACCAGTACTTGTGGGCAGTACCTCGAATCCAGATCCGATCACCTGTTCAGGCGATGTGGTATGGACCTATAGATATACGGCCTGTGATGGGGTCACCACCGCCGATTGGACACATACCTATACGGTCACAGGAGATCCAAACATTACCGCCCCAGCGAATACGACAGCAACAGTAGATTGTCCAGCAGATGCGACTGATCCAGGTGCCCCTGCAGACATTACAGATGCCTGTGGAAACACGGTTTCTGCAGTACTTGTGGGTAGCGTGTCGAATCCAGATCCGATCACCTGTTCAGGCGATGTGGTATGGACCTACAGATATACGGCCTGTGATGGAGTGACCACCGCCGATTGGACACATACCTACACCGTTACAGGAGATCCAAGCATTACAGCACCAGCGAATACGACAGCAACAGTAGATTGTCCGGTTGATGCGACAGATCCAGGCGCCCCTGCAGACATTACGGATGCCTGTGGAAACACGGTTTCACCAGTTCTAGTGGGTAGCGTGTCAAATCCAGATCCGATCACCTGTTCAGGCGATGTGGTATGGACCTATAGATATACCGCCTGTGATGGAGTAACAACAGTCGATTGGACACATACTTATACCGTTACAGGAGATCCAAACATTATGGCACCTGCGAATACTACGGCATCAGTAGCCTGTCCTTCTGCGGCGACGGATCCAGGCGCTCCTGCTGACATTACGGATGCCTGTGGAAACACGGTTTCACCAGTTCTAGTGGGTAGCGTGTCGAATCCAGATCCGATCACTTGTTCAGGCGATGTGGTATGGACCTACAGGTATACGGCTTGCGATGGAGTAACGACGGCCGATTGGACACACACTTATACTATATCGGGTACGGGCAATCCAACTTTTGATAGTACACCTTTAGCGATTGCTGATATTATGTGTACTGATCCGCTACCTATGCAAGAGACCCTGACAGCTACAAGTAGTTGTGGCAATGTGGTTAATGTAGTGGCTAGTGTGGATCCTTATACTCCAGATTTATGTAATTCAGTTACGGTAACGTATCGGTGGGTTGCAACAGATGAGTGTATGAATACCGCGGAGGCAACTGTTTCATTTGATATTCTACCTCCTACGGCACCAAGTTTGGTATCTCCACCGGCAGATGTAACGATTAATTGTGGTGATCCACTTCCTGCTTTAGATCCTATTGACTATGATAATGGTTTAACAGGATCTTGTCAAATAATGGGTTCGATTACAGGATCACAGGTAGGTACTCCAAACCCATGTGGAAATACAATTACTTACGAATGGTCAGGAATGGATGCCTGTAGTAATCCATTGAGCTATACGCAAACAATTACAATTAATCCAGCAATGGCACCGACTCTTATTGCTCCACCAGCGGATGTAACGATCAATTGTGGTGATGCGATTCCATCGGTTGATCCGATTGATTATGATAATGGTTTGACGGGCTCCTGCCAATTGATGGGTTCGATTACGGGCTCGGAGACTTCTAATACGGTGGATGCTTGTAATGGAGGAACGATAATTAATGAATGGTCAGGCTCTGATGCCTGTGGTAATCCATTAAGTTATACACAAACGGTGACAGTAAATCCAGCGACTGCACCGATGTTAATATCACCACCTGCCGATGTTACCATTACCTGTGGTGATCCACTGCCAGCACTTGATCCGATTGATTATGATAACGGTTTGACGGGTATATGCCAAATAATGGGATCGATTACAGGCTCACAAGTAGGCACACCTGATGCCTGTGGTAATACGATTACTTACGAATGGTCGGGAATGGATGCTTGTAGTAATCCATTGAGCTATACGCAGACGATAACCATTGATCCAGCGCTAGCGCCGAGTTTGATATCACCGCCATCCGATGTAACGATCAATTGTGGTGATGCGATTCCTTCAGTTGATCCGATTGATTATGATAATGGATTATTTGGTTCGTGCCAATTGATGGGTTCGATTACGGGTTCGGAGAGTTCCAATACGGTAGATGCTTGTAATGGAGGAACGATCACTAATGAATGGTCAGGCACTGATGCTTGTGGTAATCCATTAAGTTATACACAAACGGTGACGGTAAATCCAGCGACTGCACCGATGTTAATATCGCCACCTGCCGATATTACCATTACCTGTGGTGATCCACTCCCTGCTTTGGACCCAATTGATTATGATAATGGTTTGACGGGATCTTGTCAAATAATGGGATCGATTACGGGCTCACAAGTAGGCACACCTGATGCCTGTGGCAATGCGATTACTTACGAATGGTCGGGAATGGATGCTTGTAGTAATCCACTAACGTATACCCAGACGATAACAATTAATCCTGCCAGCGACCCAGTGTTTATAAATCCTCCTGCGGATATAACACTTTCTTGTGGCGATCCACTACCTA
>JAHDDJ010000309.1 GCA_020629385.1 Erythrobacter sp. | reverse complement strand
GCTATCATGCTGGATTCGCGAGATGAATCCCTCAACTCATTTGGGCAACAAAGCCAGGTTTCAACGTTGTCCCTGATGTCGGTTTTCCCTAATGCTACAGCCGCGAATGCGAATATTTCTACTATATACTGGATGCTTGCTGGAGGCCGTCCACGACGTCAGCAAAAACCCAGGTTCCCACAAAGCGGACTTTAGCCGCAATACAGCAATTCGGTAGCAATGGGCTCCAAGCGGACCTCGGATGCGGCGCAGCATCAGTACATTATGAACCAATTTGCCTAACACGAACGGCCCAAACCTGCCGTTCATCGGGTCACGCGACGCCGCATTACAGCTTCACCGAACCGGACTTTCGCTGCGAGAGCACAATTCGGCGGTGGTCGAACTCACACATCGCGGACAAAGCGCCACTTCTCTGGGGACCTTTGAAAGGCCGCTTTGAGACTCTTCCCTAACGTCTCTTGATTTCGTCCCAGTTTCTAAATATTGACACAACATATCATATGTTATGTTGGTACACATGGAGAACGTCATGAATATTTGGTTTTTGGCGGCGGGAGCAACGTCGTTGGCCATAACTCTACTACACTTGTTTGGCGGTGGCCCTACTATCGCAGCCCCCCTGTTGGCCGCGAAAGACCTCGATGACGTTGCAAAATTCGTCAACTATTATTGCTGGCACGTGGTGTCGATTTGTCTGGCGGTGATGGCTGCTTCATTCGCGTGGTCAGGTCTCGCTGCCACTGCTTGGGAAACAGCAGTTCTTGGAACAGCAATGGCCATAGCATTTTGCATTTGGGGCATTGCGTTGGTGATCATTAAACATCAGCGGTTTAGCGCCATGCCTCAAGGTTGGTTGTTCCTTCCAGTAGCGATCTTGGGGCTAGTTGGGTTCGCCGTATGAAGCCGAGCCGGTTTGCAAAGGAAGACTGGCTGGCATTCGGTTTATCGCAACTGGCCAGCGCCGGGCCTAACGCTTTGAAAGTCAGCGTGTTATGCACCGCCGCAGAGAAAACGATTGGATCATTTTACCACCACTTCAAGGACCAATCCGCCTATTTCGAAGCGCTGATGGAGTATTGGAAACAGAAGAACACCATCGAGATTATTGAGAATCTCTCAGCGGCTTCCCAAAACATCAACAAGGCAATGCAGCTTGAGATAATCGCTATGGCCATGGACCAGACCGAAGATGTTGGCATCCGTGTTCTAGCCCACCAGAATACTTCGGTCGCTACTATGGTGGCCGAGGCGGACCAAATGAGGATCGGTTTCATACAAAGTCTCTACCAAGATCAATTTAAGCTTTCAGCCTCAGACGCAAAATCGCTGGCAGAGCTTGAATACGCGGCATTTGTAGGAGCGCAAACAGTGTGGCCGCGTGATTCAGCTGAGCGTGGTCAATCCCTCTCGGTTCTCTTCCAAGGAATGGTTAAGGCTTATCTCACCGCACCATAGCCGCTGACCTGCTCCCCTGAAAAGTCCTCGATTTGAGGTTAGCCTGTTTTCCAACTGAGGAGACAGACGATGAAAAGAAGCCGTTTCAGCGAAGAACAGATTATTGGCATTCTAAAGGAGCACCAGGCTGGGCTTGGCGCGAAGGAACTGTGCCGGAAGCATGGGATCAGCGATGCGACCTTCTACAAGTGGCGATCCAAGTATGGTGGCATGGAGGTGTCCGATGCGCGTCGGCTCAAGGCCCTGGAATCTGAGAACGCAAAGCTGAAGAAGATGCTGGCCGAGCAGATGATGGATGTGGCGACGCTGAAAGAGATGCTCGGAAAAAACTTCTGAAGCCCAATTCGAGGAGGAATGCTGTGGATTGGGCCATGAAGACCAAAGGCTACAATCAGCGCCGGGCGTGTGCGCTGGCCGGGATCGATCCGCGTGTTTATCGGCGCAAGTCGAGGCGACCGGCGGATGTAGAGCTTCGGGCAAGGATGAAAGAGTTGGCGTCCGAGCGGCGACGGTTCGGCTATCGGCGTCTGCACATCTTGCTGAAGCGTGAGGGCTGGGAGGTGAACTGGAAGAAGTTGTACCGGCTCTACCGCGAAGAAGGATTAACCGTTCGTAAACGGGGCGGACGCAAGCGTGCAGTGGGCACCCGGACGCCAATGACGATCCCGCAGGGGCCAAACCAGAGATGGTCGCTCGACTTCATGTCGGATGCGCTGGAGGATGGCCGCAGGTTCCGTGTGTTGAATGTCATCGACGACTTCAGCCGGGAATGCCTGGCCGCCGTCGTGGACACATCCATTGGCGGTGCGCGTGTCGCCCGCGAACTGGATCGGATCGCCGAGTTGCGCGGTTACCCCTGTTTGGTGGTCTCTGACAACGGGACGGAACTGACCAGCAACGCGATGCTGAAATGGCAGGAAGACCGCAAAGTTGAGTGGCACTACATCGCGCCAGGCAAACCAATGCAGAACGGTCTGGTCGAAAGCTTCAACGGCCGGATGCGGGAGGAATGCTTGAACGAACACCTGTTCCCGTCTCTGCGCCATGCCTGCCGCATGATTGCGGCATGGCGCAGAGACTACAATTACCAACGGCCTCACTCCAGCCTCGCTGGTCTGACGCCACACGAATATGCTAACCGGTCAAAGGAAGACCAAAACCTGAACAGAGCTAACCTAAATTAGCGGACTCAAAGGGGAGCAGGTCA
>JAHDDJ010000308.1 GCA_020629385.1 Erythrobacter sp. | reverse complement strand
CGGTAGAAGTTTCGATTGTTCCGCCCGATTTCAGGATCAAAGCTTCAATTGGCGCTATAACTCCATCCTGAAGGCTGCTCTTCAGCATATGCGCAAAGGGCGCACCGTTCGGGAAGGATAATGTGTGACGGATGAAGTCCTGATACGTAACCGCCGAAGTCTGCTCGCTGCGGATCGACCAGATGACCTGCAGCATGTAGTTTTCAAGCTCCGCCACTTGCTCGGTGGAGGTGCTCTGTGAATAAAGAAAGCCATTCACGCTCTGTTTGTCGAGCTGCGTGTTGTTCTCGCGGTTGAATGGATAGCCAGCCAGATCGACCATCGAATAACCCATCAGGAACATTTCCGCAGGGGACATCGCGCCCGATTTGAGGTTCTTGATGATCGCTTCGAGCGACGTCGGATTGAGCAGCTCGTCATAGCGAGAGGCACCCTCCTTGAACATTTTGACCCCTGCCCGTGGTTCAAAATGCGCCTTCCTGCTCAACCCCAGATCTTCCTCATAAAGCTGCCAGAAATTGTCGTACCAGTCGCAGAACATGTGCGGATAGACGTCGTGCTCCACGCCGTTGACCTGCGTGGACGACATGTTACCACCGAGCCGTTCATTGCGCTCGAACAGGGTCACCGAGAATCCGGCCTTCAGCAATTTTACGGCCGCAGTCAGCCCTGCAATCCCTCCGCCCACCACGGCCACATTACCACCTTCGACCGCCGATTTCGCCTTGGCGGTTTTTGCAGATGCTTTCTTTGCCGCAGGCTTACGCTTGGTCTTGGTGCTCATAATCCGGTCCCCTGCTCGAATGGTCCATTAACACGCGGGTTTTGATCGCTTGCGAAAGATGGTCCAAGCTTGCTCACAGCCCGAACGATGTCGGCCAACCAGGCCATATGCCACGCAGGATCGGACCGGACGGAATCCCGCCAGCCACGCTGCCACAAATTCCAGTCTCCGACGAAGCCATCGCGTGGCAGTCCGCGACCCGCCATCAGATCTCGCAAGACAGCACCACCCCCGGTGGCGATATGCCTGGCAATGCCCGACCAAAGCTGCGCCGCAATGGCCGCAGGCTGGACATTGAGCCCGCCAAATCCCGTGCCCGATACACGCGCAAATTCGCGATCATGCTGCGCGCGCTCGAAACCCTGCCTGGTCATGCTGAGGAAGAAGTCGCCGAAATGGCGGTTGCGCATCATCGTCGCATAGAAGCTGAGATACAGCATTGCATAATCGAAATAGGCTCTGAAATCGTGCTCGAAACGGGCAAAATCAGCCTCTTCGAAGCTGCCTTTCTCCAAAGCGTCCGCGATTGTCCGTGCCCCGATGATGGAGCTTTCCATACCCTGCGTGATGCCCTCTGCCGTCATCGGATCTACAAAACCGCCGGCATCGCCAACCAGAATGCCGCCGGCGAAATGGTTGCGCGTGATCCCGCCATACATATGCACCGCGCCGCCCAAAGGCTTGCTGCTCATCGTAGCATTGGCGCAGCCCGGATGACGATATTTGAGCCTTTCGATACTCTCGCGGAAACATTGCTGGAGCGAGATGTCGAACTTGTCGGTCGTCTCGCTGAGCATCCCCATGCCAGCATTGGCCATGCCATTTCCGGCAGGAAAGACCCAACCATAGCCCGGATAGTGGTCCTCATCGAACCAGATGCAGGCCTCGCTTTCGTCCATCTCGATCCCCTCGAGATAGACTCGCTGGGAAATGCCAATATGCCTTTTGTCATCGCGGCGCAGACCCGCATGCTGCGCAACCACCGACTGGACGCCGTCAGCACCGACGACAACCGGAGCGACTAACTCACCCTCGCCCGAAGCGTTCTTCGTCGTGATGTGCATCAAGCCTTTTTCGCGGCGCACTTCAGTGACTCGCGTACCCTGAAACACTTTGGCACCGGCACGCACCGCGTTTTCCAGCAGAGCGGTGTCGAGATCATGCCGCGGAATGATGTGGCCATGCGGCGGCATGCCTGCTTCACCGCCGTAATAGGCAACGTCGTTCTGATAGGCGATATGCGGTCCGTAATAAGCACGGACCTTGTCGATGGCCGTGCGGCTTTCCAACCCTAATGCTTCGGCTGCGCCCATACGGTGGATGATCCGCAAGCCAGCCGGTTCGACAAAATCGCCGCAGACTTTTTCCCGCGGAAATTCGGCTCGTTCGATAACCGCCACTGCAATACCGCGGCTTGCAAGCGCCCAAGCCATCGCAGCGCCAGACGGACCTCCACCGGATACAACAACATCGAATGTGCCGGAAACTTTCATACTGCGCCCCGTTTCAGCCAGTCCCCACGCTGGCCTGACTTATGGTTAAGCTGACTTGGCACTGGCTGGATTGCAAGGAAGCGACACAGCTTATTTTACATTCGTCCACAAATGCGAATTGACTGGACTTAACGCTTGCAAGCCGCTGTTCATTGTGAACGAACAAATTCGGGAAATTGCGATGAAGAAGAGACATATTGCTGGTAGTGCGCTGGCCCTTTTGCTGGTGGCGGGCGGCACCGCAGCCTATGTTGTGACGCCGACCGTGCACAGCGGATCGAGAGGCGAGGCTCCCGAACTTGGCCGGAGCGGCGAATATACCATCGGTACCAGCGTGTCGGATTTCGCGCTCGAGAACCGGACGCAGATTGACGGATGGGGCGCACTCACAGG
>JAHDDJ010000307.1 GCA_020629385.1 Erythrobacter sp. | reverse complement strand
AATACCCGCTCCGGCAGCGAGAATTGCATGAACGCTTCGTGCTTCCAGCAACCCGGCGACCGCAACATTGGCGACAGCACCCAATGCGCAGGTGGCGCAGAATTTCAGCCAGCCGACAGTGACCTGCCCCGCACCGCGCAAGCGCTGATCGCGATAGGTGAGGCGGTTATTCAGCCAGAAGTTGAAGCTCATCGCGCCAAATGTTGCGGCAGATTGCGCGACAAGAAACGCTGATGCAGCTCCATAGAAGATTGCGGCAAATACGGCGAAATGAACCAGCACACCGATGGCCCCGACCGTGCCGAACATCGCAAAGCGCGTCGGGATAATCCTGCCGAAATAGCGATCATACAACCCGACAAGAAAATCGAATGCCACGCCGCTGTCGAGCTTGCTGGCTCCTGTTTTCCGTTCGGCAAAGCGGATCGGAAACTCGCGCACCTTCAGCGAGGGGCGCGATGCCGCAAGGATGTCGAGCAATATCTTGAATCCGATCCCTGACAGCGATGGCGCGATGGCTCGGACCTGCTGCGTTGGAAGCAGGAAGTAACCACTCATCGGATCGGTCATCTCGACACCGGTAATACGCCGCGCCAAAGCATTGGCGATGGTCGACGCGGTTTCACGCCTCTCGCTCGACAAACCTTCTGCGCTGCCCCCGTCGATGAAACGGGACGCAACGGCCACGTCAGCTTCGCGGTTCCGCACTGCTTCCAGCATATCCGGCAGCAGTGCCGGATCATGTTGATGGTCGGCGTCCATCACCGCGACGAAAGGGGCAGCGGTGGCGCACATCCCCTCGATCGCAGCAGAGGCCAGCCCGCGCCTGCCGATCCGCTGGATCACGCGGATGCGCTGGTCATCCAGCGCCAGCGCACGCGCCGCATCGGCGGTGCCATCACCGCTGTTGTCATCGACGACAATCACTTCCCAGGTGATCTCGCCCAATGCTGCGTCGATCCGCGCAACCAATGGCGCCAGATTGTCTCGCTCGTTCAGCGTCGGCAGGACGATGGCGAGTTCAAGGCTCATTCCTCAGAGGCGCTCCAAAACGGCATCACCAATCGCTGAGCAACCGTGTTCACCGCCCAGATCGCCGCCGCGCACACCGTCAGCCAATGCCTTGGCGACCGCCGCCTCGATCCGTTTAGCCTCTGTCTCGCGGCCGAAGGAATGCCGCAGCATCAGGGCTGCCGACAGGATGGTCGCCATCGGGTTCGCCTTCCCCTGCCCTGCAATATCGGGCGCACTGCCGTGGATCGGTTCGTACAAGCCAAACGTGCCGAATTCGGTCTGGCGTTCGCTGAGCGACGCACTTGGCAACAAGCCGATCGAGCCGACGCACATGCTGGCAAGATCGGATAATATGTCGCCGAACAGATTACCCGTCAAAATCACGTCGAATTGACCCGGGTCCTTGACCAGCTGCATCGCGGCATTGTCGACATACATATGCGACAATTCGACGTCAGGATATTCGGCGGCCACTTCGACCACCACGTCACGCCATAGCTGGCTGGTTTCCAGCACATTGGCCTTGTCCACGCTACACAGGCGATTGCCGCGTTTCTGCGCCGCCCGGAAACCGGAATGCGCTATCCGGCGTACTTCGCTGGTCGCATAGGACATCATGTCCCACCCTTCGCGTTCACCGGCGTCATTGGTGCGGATACCCTTGTCACCGAAATAAACATCGCCATTCAGCTCGCGCAGGATCAGCAGATCTATCGAGCGCGCCAATTCAGGGCGCAGGCCAGACATATCCTCCAGCCCCGCAAAAACCGTCGCGGGGCGAAGATTGGCAAACAGGCCCAACTCTGCACGCAGCCCGAGAATCGCCTGCTCAGGGCGCAAATGCCGTTCCAGATTGTCGCAGGACGGATCGCCCACTGCACCAAACAAGATCGCATCGCTGCGGCGCGCCATATCGAGCGTTTCGTCCGGTAACGGATGCCCATGCCTGTGATAGGCCATTGCCCCCACATCGCCTTCGAACAAAGTCAGGCAGGGCAAGTCCAGCGCCTCCAGAACACGCACCGCTTCGCGTGTAACTTCGGCCCCGATTCCGTCACCCGGCAGAATGGCAATTTTCATGATGTCTCGTCCGCTCCCGCAATCCTTGCCAGACGTGTCCTGAGCAAGGTTCGCGCGGACATAACATCGCCATAAGTGCCGACAAGCAAGTGTTTCTCTATCGGCGTAAACATTCGGTCGAATGCGACAAAGGCATCTGCGAACCCCGCAAATTTCGGCGCTTCGCCGCCGCCATAACCCATCTCGCGCAGCAGCAGCACTTCATAAGACACCAACGCGCCCAGCCAGCCGCGCGCCGAGGGTGCATTGCAAATGGCATCGAGCAAAGCCGACAATGCGGAATATAGGCCGGAGTAGGCGTTGCGTTCGGGCAGGACGCTGGCGGTTACCGCTGTAACCCAGCTGATCGCCGCAGCGGGCAAAGGTTCGCTCAGCCATGGACCACGGCTTTGCACCAGCTCCAGCCGCGCAAAGGGCAATTGGCTATCGGACTTGGATCGCAATTCCGCTTCGACCAGATTGCCGGGAATGACCACAGGGCGCAAATTCCTGCCCCTGCCGCCGGCAACATATCCGGCGACCAGCCCATATTGCTCTGTCAAAAGACGCACAATAACGGCCGTTTCGCCATGCGGACG
>JAHDDJ010000306.1 GCA_020629385.1 Erythrobacter sp. | reverse complement strand
CCGCCAACGAAGCGCTGCGTGATATCGGCCGTGACCGGATGCCGGTGATTATTCCGGCGGTTCAGGAGGCCCATAAGCTGTGGCTCTATGGCGACTGGAAACGCGCGGAAGCGATGATTGCGCCTTATCCGGACCAGATGTTAGCCAAGATCGACAACTGAAAGACAGCTTGTCCTAATTAGCATTTGGTCGATCAACTGATAAAGCGCTTTGGGCTTCGAAGGGAGACCGTTGCTGAACTTTCATATCGCTGCTTGGCGTCGCATTGTAAAAGCGGATTGGTCGGACGGTTTCGGGCTGATTGCGTTGCAAATGAAGTAGAACGGATGCTGGACCGGAAGTGTGCGAAAACACGCGCCAACAGTCCGCAAGAAATATCGCAGCAGCTTGTGTTCCTTCCGCATGAATCCCACCTACGAGATAGACATACCCTTGGGTTTCATCGCCATATCGATTGTTCAGCCGCACGACATAGGCGTAATCGTCGGTGTCGGATGAGCGGAATGTCTCGTCTGCCGCCTTGTCACGGATAGTCAATCGAGCGCCGGTCCTGTCGGTTTCATCAATCTCAGCAAAGTGGAGATGCAAATCTTCCGGATGAAAGCGTTCATGCGTGCGCACCACGCCGCGAGCGTGGTAATTTGCCATCGGTGAGCCGATAATAATTGCACTGCGCTTGCTCCACGTATCGGACTCGATCTTCAAATTATCCGACAGGAAGCGAAGCGGGCGCTTGAAACGGCGCGCCATCATTTCCGAAACATAGATTGCGCCAAGTACATCTTCACGGGCAAATGTATTCGTTGGACCGTAGAATTCTTCTACTAGCCCGCCGGGGTCGGTCCTGCGAAAACGGTTTATTGATCGTTTTCGTTCCTGCAGGCTCCACAATGGAATGCTGAAGAAAATATCATCTGCAATCTCGACATTGGCGCCGAATGCAGCCTGAAACTTTCGCATATCTACTTTGCGGCGGACGCGCGGAAGCATGTAACCAACAAGGGTGAAAACGCCTGCGATCGTCAGCTCAATCGCGAACGAGCTCAACCAGTTCTGTAAATCAAACACAAAGACGCCCCCACTTCATCAGTGCTGCCTATCGTTGAAGTGGAGGCATTACAATGCAATCGCAGTTACGCAACGTCGCGCCGGTTTGCTGCGATAATTGCAAGCGCGAGGAACAATGTTGCGGCTGTGCCGATACCGCCGGCCAGCATCACGACATCCATTCCCACTGCCATTGCGTACGTGTTCACCAGCAGCGCGGCGACACCTGTCAAAGCAGCAAGCACGCCCGCCGCTTTGGCCAGACCTCCGCCCGACTTCACCAGATCAAGCCCGATCACAACACCGGCAAAGCCGAACAGGAATTTGCCTGCGAAATAGAGGAAGAACGCGCCTGCCAACACCGCCTGGAATGCGGGTGCCATCGCCTCGCCTGCATCTTTCAATGGCGGGAACATCGCGAGGCCCATGCCAACCTGGATAACATTGAAAGCACCGCCCATGGCAATCGCCGCCCACGCCGCGCCAAAGCGCTCTCCCTTGGCCAGTGCCACCAGCGCGAACACCGTTATGCCTAGAAACGCCAACGCTTCGGTGGTCCAGATGACCATGCGATTGATGTCCATGCCCGCATTGGACAAGGCGATATAGATAAGCTGTGTAACAACTACAGATAGCAGCCACACCACAACCAGCTGCGATGCGCGTTTTGAGTTGATTTCCATGATCAGTCCCCTGTGCTCCGGTACCGCATTCATGCAGCACCATTGCCCCAGGTTCGATCATGCCTGTGTTTTGGTTACGCTGACAAGGAAATCTGTTCGTTTAGTGTGCCTCGCGCAAGGCAAAACCGGCAGAAATTGCGGTGAAGAGCGCCGCAAGCGTTCCACTGGCACCAGCCAAGAACAACACCGGGTTGCCCAGTGCCATTGCGGCGACGTTGAACCCGAGCGCAGCGAGGCCTGCGACGGCTGTCAATCCACCCAGCACCTTCAGTCCGGTCGAGCGCGCCGCCACCAAGCGAACTCCGAAATTTACGGCCGCAAGACCGAGAAACGCTTTCGCCAAATAGAAGAAGAAGAATGCGCCCGATACGAACAAGAAAAACAATCCGCTGTCATCACCTCCGGCGCGCGCTGCGGGCTCGAACATCGCCAGACCCATTCCAATCTGCACGAGATTGAATACGCCAAACAGGCCCAGCGCCGCCCAAGCCAGCGGCACAGCAGCACCGCGTGCCAAGGCGATGAAACCACCCAAGGCAATGGTCATGAAAGCCAGTGCTTCGATAAGCCAGACAGCGGTAATATCGCCGCCGCGCTCGTCGAAATAACGGATTACATCGGCATTGGTCAGCGCCGCCCCAGCCTCTGCAGGCTT
The DNA here is from genome assembly GCA_020629385.1 of Erythrobacter sp. Classification (GTDB taxonomy): domain Bacteria; phylum Pseudomonadota; class Alphaproteobacteria; order Sphingomonadales; family Sphingomonadaceae; genus Pontixanthobacter. Next base: position 288 of record JAHDDJ010000306.1, on the reverse strand, counting down.
GGGTCCGCCAAGGAACGCCATATAGACAATTTGCAACACAACCGTTGCGATCAAGGCGATAGAGACGATCTTGACCGCTCGGTTACGTGCAATGTCCATATGGCGTTACCCCAACTCAGTTTTGCTGTGCAGCGATCCAGCGGTCGATCTTGGCTTCGAGCACCGGTAGCGGCAGGCCGCCTGTGTTCAGCACCTGTGCGTGGAAATCCTTGATGTCGAAATCATCGCCCAGAGTATCTTCGGCTTTCTTGCGCAATTCCTGGATTTTCAGCGCGCCGACTTTGTAAG
>JAHDDJ010000021.1 GCA_020629385.1 Erythrobacter sp. | reverse complement strand
GCTCCGTCCGGGCTTTCCTCGACAAGCCGGTAGATCGGGCCATACTCCAGCGCGTGCTGGAGAAAGCGCAGCGCAGCCCATCCGGCGGCAACACCCAGCCGTGGCATGCGCATGTCATTACGGGCGAGCCGATGCAGGCCTTGTTCAAATCGGTCGCCGATGTTTTGCCGCAGGGCAAAGAGGGCTGGTCGCCCGAATATGATATTTATCCCAAGGACCTAGACGGTGCCTATGAACAGCGCCGCCGCGGCGTGGGTGAGGATATGTACGCTGCGCTCGATATTGCGCGCGAGAACAAGCCCGGCCGGTTGATGTGGTTTGCCAATAATTTTCGCGGCTTTGGCGCGCCGGTGATGATGCTGATCCATACGCCCAAATATATGGGGCCGCCGCAATGGTCCGATATCGGCATGTGGTTGCAGACGATCATGCTGCTGCTGCGCGAAGAGGGGCTGGATAGCTGTGCGCAGGAGGCCTGGGCGATGTATTCCAAACAGGTTCGCGCCGCAGTGCCGATTCCCGATGACCACATCTTCTTTTGCGGTATGGCGGTGGGCTATCGCGATCCCGACGCGCCGGTAAACCGGTTTGATGTGGCGCGCGCGCCGATTGAAGAGTCGATTGGCTGGCACGGCTTTTAGGTCCTGACCTCAGCCGGATAACTCCCTGTGTTCCCCTTCGGGACATATCCGGTTTTATGGTCAATTTTGTCTAATTCTTCCTAGGTGCGACTCGGTTCGGCGCGTAGGCTCTCCATCACAAAAGAAGAAAAAACGGCGTCGCACATCAACAGGCTGGTGATCCCCACCGGTCCTGAAGCCTTTTGGGGAGGGGCTTACCCGTGAGTCGAATTACGACCGGAATTTCTGCTGTTCTGCTGGCATCCGTTGCGATGCCTGGGCTTGTCTATGCGCAAAGCCAACCCGTCTTGACGCGTGACAGTTTCCCGATTGGTGACGGTAACGGCATATTGTGCCAGGTGCAGGATCGCAGCGTCGAGAATGCGGCTAAACTTTCCATATTTGACCGCCGTTGGGCCGTTGTGTGCCGCGACAATGCGCGTCCGGTCAGCACCGTGTTTGCCTTCCGGCAGCCGGTGGCGGACGATCCGGTCGAAAAAGTCCAGCAGCAGCGTGAATTCGAAATTGATTGCGCAGACTCTTCCATGCGGCGCAGCGATGCGGTGGCGGGTCTGTCTATTCGCGATTGTAAAGTCGCCGATACGCAGCTCGGCTGGTCGATCTACAGCGTGGAGCAGGGCGGGATAGCGTATTTCGCCGAAGGGTTTTCCGCTTATGAAGACGCCTCGTTACTCGCGTTGAAATCGGTGATCGGCAACCGCATTGCCAAGGGCACGATCGATGCTGCATCCACGTCGGTATCGGACCCGCTTTCCTTCGCCCGTGTGCAAGCGGAAACGCTGAAACCCGAACAGGCTTTGGCCGAAGGATACCGCCGTAATCTGGGCGGTGAATATGCCGAAGCCGCAGCCTATTTCGAAACGCTACAGCAGCGGCTCGAGGGTGACGACGAGGCTGAAATCAACCCCGGCGAATTCTACGTCAATCGCGCTTTGCAAAAGAGCAATCTCGGTGAATTTTCCGTGGCTGACAATCTGTTCGAACAGGCGCGGCCCTTCGCAAAAGGCGATCCGATCACAGGACGGCTGTTGCGCAATTTCGAAGCAATCCATTTCCTCAACCAAGGCTATTTTCCCGACGCGATCGAGCGGCTGGAAGTCGCATTGGAAGACAGCATAGCGGGTGTAAGCGAACAGGATGGCAAGCTCGTCATCACGCTGCCTCTGTCGGAACGGATCAATCAGGCGGGCACAGGCGGCGCGCTGCTGGGTTTCGTCGACGAACTTACCCTGACACCGCAGGAACGCGCCGAGATCATCGACGCGCAAGCCTTGCAAATTCGCGGTACCGCCAAGCGTATCGATGGTGATCTGGATGGTGCGCGCAGCGATTTGATCGAGGCTTACGGACGGGCCATCGCGGTGCGGGACGGGCGCGTGACATCGATAACGCGCTTGCGTGCGCAAGTGCTGGGCGAGCTGGCGCTGATTGCGGAACGCCGCGGCAATAATGGCGATGCGGAAACCTATCTGCGCAATGGGTTGGCTATCGTCGAGGCACAATACCCTGAACGCCGTGCGGTCAGCGCAATGGAAGCGCGGCTCGCGGCCTTCCTGCTGAGGCGCGGGCGTCAGGCGGAGGCAATGGAGCTCTACAGCGGTGTGATCGACCGCGCGGTGGGTAAGCGCGATGCTATCTCCGGCTTTGCCAACCAGCTGAACCCCTATTATCGCGTGCTGGCCGGTCAGGTGGACAGCAGTCCGACGGCCGCAGGCGATTTCTTCAAGGCAGCGCAAGTGCTGGTGCGGCCAGGGGTCGCGGAAACGCAGGCTATCCTCGCGCGCGAACTTAGCGCCAATTCCGACGATGCTGCGCGCCTGTTCCGACAGGCCATCGATCTGGGCCGCGATATCGAGCGGATGCGGATACGGTTTCTGGCTTTGGGCAAAGCTACGCAAACCGCCGCTGTACAGCAGGAACGCAGCGAGCTTGCAGCGCAGATCACCGCACTGGAACAATCGCAGCTTAGCACGCAGGTCCAGCTGAATGCGTATCCGCAATACCGAGTGGTTGCGCCGCGTTCGCTTGATTTGCAGGAATTCAGGCAAGCGCTGAAACCGGGTGAAGCTTACGCTAGGCTGGCCATGATCGGCGGCGATGTTTTCATGTTTTACACTGACAGCACGAGGGCACGAGCGTACCGTGTCGACATGTCGGTGGAGGATCTGGAATACCAGGTCGATATTCTGCGCGCCTCAATCTCGGTTCTTGAGGGCGGCCAGAGCGTCACATACCCCTTCGAGGTTGGCGAAGCACGGACGCTGTATCGCAAATTGTTCGATCCGCTTGCGGCGGAACTTGCAGGTGTCGATCATCTGATCTTCGAACCCGATGGCGCGATGCTGCGCCTGCCGATCGATATTCTGGTTGCAGATGACGCGTCTGTATCAATGTATCAAGACCGTGTCGCCGCGGCTGGAGACGCCTTTGATTTCACCGGCATCAACTGGTTCGGCAAATCGCGCAAGATCAGTACGGCTGTGTCCGCGCAAGCCTTCGTCGATGCGCGCAAGGTGGAGCGCTCCAAGGCGTCCAACCAGTATCTCGGCATGGGCCGCAACGTTCCCATTGGCGATAATCCACCGCGTGAGGTGCGCGCCGTTCTTGCAGGCGGTAGCAACACATGCGGCTGGAGTGCGGGATTGTGGAACGCGCCGATTGACGATGCGGAGCTGATTACCGCGTCCGATCTGATCGGGCAGAACACGTCGGAACTTATCACGCGAGAGGCTTTCACCGACAACACAATCAAGGCGAAGAGCGATCTCGACGATTTCCGCGTGCTGCATTTTGCCACACACGGCTTGGTCACGCCGCCTAATCCTGCCTGCCCTGCGCGCCCGGCGCTGCTGACATCGTTTGGACAGGATGGCTCGGACGGATTGCTGACTTTCGAAGAGATTTTCGAGCTCGATCTGGACGCCGATATCGTCATTCTCTCCGCCTGCGACACAGCAGGCGCGGCGAGTATCGAGGCAACTCGCGCTGCCGGTGTCGCTTCCGGTGGTGGTACGGCGCTGGACGGGCTGGTGCGCGCCTTTATCGGTGCGGGTGGCCGGGCGGTTATGGCCAGCCATTGGCCCGCGCCCGACGATTACGATGCAACCGAGCGTCTGATGTCGGAAATGTTCAAGCGCGGCCGGTCGAGCGATATCGGATCGGCCCTGCGCGCCTCGCAGCGTTTCCTGATGGACGATCCCGAGACATCGCACCCCTATTACTGGGGCGGCTTTGCCGTAATTGGCGATGCGTCGCGCCCACTGCTTTCAGACAATGGTGCGATGGCAGCCAGTCAGACGGGTGCGAACAGTGCAGGGGCGGGTGAATGAACGCCTGCGAAAACAGACAAGAAAAACAGGGTCTTTTGATGACAAGTTCAATCCGTTTCGGGCTGATCGCTGCGCTTTTGTGTGCGTCATTTGGCAGCAGTACTGCCCATGCGCAGGTCACGCGTGAGGAAATCCAGCGCGACCGGCTCGAGCGAGAGCTGCGAACCGAAGGTCAGGCGGTTGCGGTTGATGGCGGGGTCGAGCGTGCGCCTTGTCCCTTGGCAGGGCCGCAATTTGCGGACGTAAAATTTACGTTCTCTGCCGCAGAATTTTCCGGCCTTGATCTGATCGATAGCGATATCGTTGCGCCAGCCTATGACGGGTTGGTCGGTACAGAAATTTCGGTCGCCTCGATCTGTGATATTCGCGATCGTGCAGCGACTATCCTGCGCGAAGCAGGCTATCTCGCATCGGTGCAGGTGCCGGTGCAGGAAATCCAAGGCGGACGGGTTAAGTTCGACGTCGTTCTGGCGCGGATGACGGCGGTGCAAATCCGGGGAGACGCAGGCAAATCGGGCAAGGCGTTGCAAGCCTATATCGACAAGCTTGCAGCGCAGCCTGTGTTCAACATCGGCGAAGCAGAACGCTACCTGTTACTGGCCCGTGATATTCCGGGACTTGATGTACGGTTGGTTATGCAGCCTGCCCCCAAAGACAGCGGCGCACGGCGCGGAGATGTAGTGGGCATTTTCAATGTCACGCGCACCCCGTGGCTGGCGGATGCGACAATCCAGAATCTGGGCTCCAAGGCTGTCGGACGCGTTGGCATGTTCGGGCGGGTCCGGCTGAACGGACTAACCGGCCTTGGTGACGAGACGATCCTCAGCGCATACGCAACGACCAGCATCAAGGAACAGCAGGTGCTGCAGGCAGGGCACGAAATGCGCCTGGGAAGCGAAGGCTTCAAGCTGGGCGGGAATCTGACCTTCGCCTGGTCCCGGCCAGACGTGCCGGGCGACAATCTGTTTGAATCCGAATCTGTCATCGGCACGCTGTATGGCAGCTATCCGTTCCGCCGCTCGCAGACTGCCAACCTTTACGGGTCAGCCGGTTTCGAGTTCATTGACCAGAATATCGATTTTACCGGATTGCCGCTGAGCAAGGACCGCTTGCGGATCGCCTATGCACGGCTCGAATTCAATTCTATCGACGAGCCCAGCCTGCGCGGAGTTGGTGGCTATTCCTCTATCGAACCGCGTTTCGGCATAGCAGGTGCGCTGGAAGTCCGGCAGGGTTTTGACGTCTTCGGGGCCAGCGCGCCATGTGGCGTCGGCTTTGTCAATTGCACCAATCCCGGCGTTGTGCCGCCTTCGCGTCTGGATGGCGATCCAACCGCCTTTGTAGTGCGCGGTGAAGGGCAGATCGATTTTCGCCCCGCGCCGCTCTGGCTGATGAGCTTCAAGCCGCGTTTCCAGTTCTCGCCCGATGCCCTGTTCAGTTACGAGCAGATTTCGGGCGGCAATTATACTGCGGGCCGGGGGTATGATCCCGGCGCAACGATTGGCGACAGCGGATATGGGGGGCAGTTCGAACTGGCTTACGGCTCTTTGGTCCCCGAAACGCCGGGCCAATCGACATTCCAGCCTTACGCCTTTTTCGATTTCATGGCTGTCAGCAGCAAGAATATTCCGGGCGATCCGCAAACGCTGACCTCGATCGGAGGCGGCCTCAGATCAACGCTGGGTGAAGCGACATTCCTCGACATCGTTGGTGCAATTCCGCTGGAGAAAGCGCCCTTCCAGACCGAGCGCGGAGACTTCCGCCTGCTCGCGACGCTATCGGTGCAGTTTGGACCGAAGCGATGACAGTTTTTAGCCACAGCAAAGACCAGAAGAGCGCGCCCGAGAGCGCTGCAAGGATGACGGTATGAGCGCAGGACGCACACAACAAACCGCAAACATGAAGTGCGCAACGAAGCTTGGCGAAACGCCGCGAAAGCGTCGTCTGAAATGGCTAGGCTCTGGCTCGGTACTGGCTGCGGCGATTGCAGTCGCGGCGGCAGTGTCCAGTCCGCTGGCTGCACAATCGCTTCCCTCGATGCCGAGTGCCGGCGGCGGCGCGCTCAACAATGCCGGACCAGCGCTTCCCGGCAATCCCATTTTGGGCATCAAAGGCGGCCCCGAACACGTCGCACCCATGCGGGCCTCGGTGCAGTCCGTCCCGGCACCGATTGCGACGAAGCCTTATATAGATGCGAAGGGCATAACGCTTGATGCGCCGCGCCTACCTGCGTCGCCGCCGAAAGTGACCACCGCCCAGCCGGATCTGCGCGTTGAATTGCCTGACGCAAATATAGCGTTTTCAAGGGGCGGAAACGGTGCAACATTGCCGAATGCAACGCCCGAAATCCGTCCTGAATTGCCGGATGCGCATGCGCCGCACGGGTCGCAGCGAACCGGGTCGGCAGGCAGCGCAAATGTCCCTGTCGCAGCTGTGCAGGCTCCTGCATCCAGCACTCCGGCACCGTCGCCGGGCGACACGGATACTAACGGCATAAATGTACTGGCCTCGGCCAATTACTTTGCGAGCGAGGTGGATTATCGCCCCGGTGTAGCCAGTGATGTGGTCGAGCTGCTCGGCTCCGAAGCGATCATCAACTGGACTACATTCACTGCAGGTTCTGCTGGAACTGAAGTTACATTTCTCGGTGCTGGCAGCAGTCTGGAGTTCACCAGTGCGCTAACCGATTACACCGTCCTAAACCGCATATTCACACCAAGCATAGACAGCGCCATCCGGATTGACGGTAGTGTTACCAGCACCGTGGCTGGTGGCGTCACTGGCGGTAATGTCTGGTTCTACAGCCCCGGCGGGATTGTGATCGGATCGACAGGGTCTTTCGATGTCGGCAGCCTTGTCCTGACCAGCAGCGCGCTGAATGCGATCAATGACGGCGATCTGGTTTTCTCGGGCGTTGCAGAGCCGAACACGTCGGTCGTTATCGAGAACGGCGCAACGATCAACGCAACCAATCAAGGCAGTTATGTCGCGATTCTGGCTCCGCGAGTCGAGCAGGGCGGGACGGTCAATGTAAACGGTTCAGTGGCTTATGTCGGAGCGGAACAGGCGCAGCTGACGATCAATAACGGTCTATTCGATATCACGGTCGGCGTCGGCACCGCCGATGCGAATGGCGTGGTCCATACCGGTACCACCACCGGCGCGGCCTCGCAGGCGAGCGTCGATCCGACGACCGGAGCCGTTCTGAATGCCGACGCGCAAGCGATCTACATGGTCTCGGTCGCCAAGAACGATGCGATCAACATGCTGGTCGGCGGCGATATTGGCTATCAGGCTGCCTCAGCAGCGTCTGTCACCGACAATGGCACGATCATCCTGAGTGCCGGTGCAAATGTATCGGTGGAAGGTGGGTTCAATTCCCCGACCATCGCAATCGACACCGATAATGCGACCGCTGGCGGGAATGTGTCTCTGACGGATGCAACGCTAACTTCTGATACAGAGGTTTATGCCAGCGGGACCGCTGATCTTACACAGAGCGGTGTGAATACGGGGATTACGCGTTACAACCGGCTGACAATGGGCGGTGATGGACGGGGCGACTATTCGCTCGACGTATCAGCCGGAGAGGCGATCAATATCGGTGTCGCCAATTTCGGCGTCATCGACATTGCAGGAGACATTACTCTCTCCGGTAGCGGAGATGCTGAGAATCCGACTGACATTTCAGTCAATGTTGCATCACCGGACAAGCAGCCACCAATCGGGGACCAGATCGTTCCGATCCCTGCAGATGCGGGTAGTTTTTCGGTCGGCGGCAATCTGACTATCGACACATCCGCGCGCGGAAATGACGATTTCTTCACCGTCCGCAATAACGGCAATACCGGCATTGGTCAGGACGCGGTCGCAGGGGATATTGCGGTCAGCGTGAGCGGTTCCGGCCAACTGACTGTTGGCGGCAATGTAACGCTTGATGCATCGGCTCAAGGCGGCAAGGGGGAAAGTCAGAACGGCACTGCCACCGGCGGGAATGTCACATTCTCTAACCTGGGTGGCACAGTCGACATTACAGGCAGCCTGTCGCTGGATTCGCGTGCAATCCGGTCCAGCGACGGTAAAATCGGCGGTAGTGGTCCGGGCCTGATTGGTGCGAACAGCACTGCGGGTGATATCTCTGTCGTGCTGGATGACGGTAACAGCCCCGGCGGCAGCAATATCGGCTCACTGGCGCTCAATGCGAGCGCGGCAGCGTCTAGCGGAAGCGACGACACAACGGCGCAGACCAATATCGGCACCGCGGGGGATGTTTCGATATCCGTGCTGGGCGGAACCCACAATCTTGGCAGTCTCGACATCAATGCCCAAGCCCGTGGCGCTTCTTCATACAGCGCTGACGGGACACTAACCGGCGGCGGGGCGGTTCTTGGCGGGCTGAATCTTTCGGTTTCTGGCGAACGGTCCTTGTTGAATGTTGCGGGCGACGTTTCCATCGACGCATCTTCCAGCGGGGAATTGCTGGCAGGAACACCTTCGGCGCTCAATATCAGTCTGACAGGCACCAATTTTGACCTGCTTGGGCCCATCCAGTCGGGTGGCCTGGTCATAGGCGATGATTTCTTCATCGATCTGCAGGTTTCCGATGCATCGAGTAGCACGGTAAATGTTGCGCGCTCGGTCAATCTGGTTGTCGATGATTCCAACTTGTCGGTTGATACGCTGAGTATTTCGACCGAAGCCTCCCCATCGGGTTTCGCTTTTGGCACGGCTGGCAGCGGGAAGGATTTCCAGGCGGGAGACATCACAGTCACAGCCCGCAATGGCGCAGAAATATCCGGCCGTTCCATGTTCCTCACCGCCTCGGCTACCGGCAATGATGTACTTGGCGGTAACGGAACGGGCGGCGATATCAGCGTTATCGCCGACAATGCGACCATCGCCTTTACCGGCACGACGTCGGTCAATGCCTCCGGCCAAGGTGGTGCAAGTCAAGACGCAACTGGGGCGAACCCGGCAGGTACGGGACGCGGCGGCTCGGTACGTTTTCAGGTTACCGGAACCGACGGTTCGCTCGATCTGAACACCGTGCGCGCGCGCGCTGATGGCTCTGTGTTCCTCGATGTCGAAGGCGGGGGTGGCGGTTTCAGCAGCGGTGATGGTGGCGACGGCATCGCCGGTGACGTGACCTTCGATATTGACGGTGGGGTTCTGACCGCCGGAAATGTAACGGTAAGCGCCAGCGGTGAAGGCGGCGAAGGCGGCGGCTTCGTTGCTCCGGTTGCACCATTGTCTGGCAGTCCTCTGAGCGGTGATCCATCGCTTTTCGCCGATCCGGATGCAGGAATTCGTGCATTTGCAGGTCCACTGGTGCCAATCAGCCCCGCTCCCATGACTTTGGGTACGCCCTCGGGCCTGCCAAAAGGCGGAAAAGGCGGTGACGGGGTTGGCGGCGACGTAACCTTTAATCTCAATGGCGGTTCGGCCACCATGAGCAACCTCACAGTGTCCGCCAATGGTGAAGGCGGCGAGGGAGCTTTTGGCAGCCTGTCGCTCGGATTTACCGGTGGCGATGGCGGGGACGCCACAGGCGGTACAGCCACGTTCAATGCGATTTCCGGATCGCTGACAGTTACAAACACGCTGACCGTCAGCGCCAATGCCAACACCAATAACGCCTTTGCGTTCGGCAATGGTAATGGCGGTAATGGCAGCGGCGTTGAAGGCGGCAATGCAGGATCGGCAACAGCCGGTGATGCTGTTTTCAACCTTAACGGCACAGCCATTATCGCAGCCGCAGATGTGGTCGTCAGCGCTGATGCCTTTGGCGGGCGCGGAGGAGATTCCAGTGCAACCTTCTTCGGCGGTGTCCCGACCAATGCCGAAGCTGCTGGCGCGGGTGGCAACGCCACGGCCGGCGACGCCGTGTTCAACAATACGGCGGGCACACTGACATTCAACAGCCTGACTGTCAGCGCCAATGGTACTGGCGGCGAAGGCGGCGGAAACTTTGGCCTAAGCACGGGCGAGTCCGATGATGTGGGCGGCGCAGGTGGTTCCGGTATCGGCGGAAACGCGACAATCAACCTCAATCAGGATGATACGGGCAGTGCGGTCTATATCATCGAAGCAATCGGTACCGGTGGCGCTGGCGGTGGAGGTCTGGACAGCGGCGCTGGTGGCCTCGGGCAGGGAGGCACGGCAAGGCTCAACGTCAATGATGTGGCCGTAAATCTCGGAAGCGTGACACTCTCCGCAACAGCAACTGGCGGTAATGCCGGATTTGTCGATGGGGAAGGCGGCAATGGCGGTGCAGGTGGTAACGCCGTAGGTGGCACCACGATAGTTGATGTGAACGGCGTGAATGCCGTTCTCACTTCGGACAACGCCTTTCGTACGGATGTCTCCGCTCAAGGCGGCGCAGGCGCGGATGGAAACTCGCCAATCTTCGGCGGCATAGAGCCCGGCGCTGGAGGCGCTGGTGGCGATGGCACGGCTGGTCTGATCCAGATCATCGCCCGTGACGGAGCGAATGCAACCTATCAGACGGATTCCTCGACCGTGGCTGTGGGCCGCGGTGGCGACGGAGGCGATGGCGGTTCCGACTTTACTGGTCCCGGCACCGCTGACGGCGGTGCTGCGGGTACAGCGGCCGGTGGCCGGATCGAAATTCTGGCGCAAACCGGCGCGACTCTGAACATGACGCCGCTGAGTACGTCGGTTGATCTGGATGTTAGCGCTTTCGGTGCAAATGGCGGCAATGCGGGCACCAATTCTTTCGGCGGCGTCGGGCTGGTCGGTGCAAATGGTGATGCTTCGGCGGGCAGCATTCTGGTCTCCGCGGACGGTGCTGGGACGCTTTTGAGCTTTATCGGCGATCTGAATGCTACGGCCAATGCCACGGCGACGACCGACTTGCGTACTGGTGCGATTGGCGGAAACGCAACGGGCGGCGACTTTGAAGTTACAGTTGCGAATGGGGCGACGCTCGTCGCCAATGCGGGTCTTGGTCTGCGCAGTACGGCAACGGGCGGTACGGCAAGCGGCGTTGCGGGTGATGCGACCGGAGCCAATGCCACTATTACGCTTACTGGTGGTACTTTGCTGGGCAGTGCAATAGCGGTCGATTTGCAAACACTGGGCGGCACTGCTCGACCCAATAATTCTGGTGCCGGTGGAAACGGTGCAGATGGCGGTGCAGCGACTGGCGGTACCATTTCGGTATCGGTTGACGACAGTTCTGACCTATCTGTGGCCTCGCTATTCCTGACTACGAACGCGCTTGGTGGCAATGGCGGCCAGGCCGGCTTTTCCGGAGGCACCAGTGGTGGTGCGGGCGGCGCTGCGACAGGTTCTGATATCACTGTGGATTTGCAGGGTGATGCGACCGGTCTTGGCTTCGTCCAGATGGTGAGTTCAGCGTCTGGAGGCGCAGGCGGCGCAGGACGCAATGGCGCTGCCGGCGGTCAGGGCGGCACTGCACTGGGTGGCGATCTTGTATTCGACATCAACGGCACTGGTCCAACATTGGCCGGTCTCGCATCGGTCAATCTGTTAGCCGATGCTGCCGGTGGAGCGGGCGGCGCAGGGGGCGAGGGTGATGACCTGATCGCTTCCGGCAGCGGCGGCAGCGGCGGGGCTGCAACGGGAGGGTCTGCAACATTTGCCTTGTCGGGCAACGGCGCAACGCTGGCCTTCGATCCGGCGATAATCCAGCTTTCCGCCAATGGAATTGGCGGCAATGGCGGTGCCGGTGGCAACAACGGTCTTGGCGGAATGACCGGGGATGGCGGCACCGGCGGCGCCGGCACGGGTGGTGCTGTGGTGCTTCAGGCAAATAGCGGCACTCAGCTTGACCTGACCAATGGCGGATCCTTTACCCTGTCAAGCGGTGGGACTGGCGGTGCTGGCGGTATAGGCGGCGATGCATTTCTATCGGGCGGCGCGGGAGGCAATGGTGGCGCCGGCGGAACAGGTACGGGCGGTTCGCCGACACTGCGCGCTGTCGGCGGAACCATCAGTGGCAACGTGCTTCAACTGACCGCAACAGGCACCGGCGGCGCAGGTGGCAGCGGCGGCGATGACGGCAACGCAACTTTCGGCGCAACCGGCGCAGGGGGGAACGGCATTGGCGGTACGCCGACTATCGAAACACTCGATGGCAGCCCGGGCATTATCGCGTTCGGCAATACGACACTGGATGCGACAGGACAGGGCGGAACAGGCTCTGCAGCCGGAACTGCGCTGGGCGGTCATGTCATTATCACCGACGGATCGGATGATCCCGCCGGACTTATCAGTTTCAACAACCTTACGGTCAATGCGACAGGTGATGTCGCCGCCCCGGGGACCATGTCGCTTTCGGTCACAGGCGGAACCGGGACGATTTCCGTGGCCAATGATTTTCTTGTGAATGCAGCGGGCGATGTTGATTTCACTTTCGATGGCGACGAACAGCTTTCGGCAGGCCGCGACATTATCCTTGTAACATCAGGCAATGTTGCGGTCACGCATACCAACAACAGCAACGAGATATCCTCGCTTCTGGCAGGTCGCGACATAAGCGGAACCGTTGTCGGGGACTTCAGCGCAGCTGCGGGGACTATTCTGAATGCAGCGCGCGAAGTGTCGATTTCCGCGACAAGTATCGCTTTCGATTCCATCGCAGCGAACGGTGAAAACGTATTCGATTCCGGCGAATTCGGGCTCACTCTCAACGCCGTGGGTGGCAGTATCACCGGGTCCCCGACCGGAAGCCTCGTGTCGCGTTCCGGTGTCGATGTAGATGCCACACAGGCGATCAGCTTCGGCGATCTTGCGGTTAACGATGGGCCAATCCGGATCGACGCGGGAACCACGCTGACCACCGGCGCTGTCAGCATCGCAACGGGTGGGTTCGCAAGCAATGAATCCATTATCCTGAACGCCGGTAGCGATACCATTCTGGGTAATGTCGCGGCCCGTGACGGGTTAACGGTTACCAGCGGTGGTAATCTGACGGCTTTGTCGTTGCGCGGGACCGGTATCAACGCGTCCGCAACAGGCGCAATCGATATCGGTACTGCGACAATATTTAATGGCGTAGCCGGTGGCGGCGGCATCACTATTTCCGGTACATCGATTATCCTTGATAGCGCCGATGCATCGACATCTGTTGGCAACGATATCGCGCTTGATGCCACCGCTGGCGATCTTGTGTTGGGCACGATCAATACCGAAGCGTTTCTCGACGCAACTGCGACGGGTAATATCACGTTTGATAGGCTGACAGGTACGGGCGTGTTCCTGACATCGGGCGGAAACGTGACCGGTAATTTTGCTAGTTCCGACCGCGCTGTTAACTCTGGCCGTCCGCGAGATGTGATCATCACGGCAACCGGCGATGTTTCGGTCGCAGCGTTCGAGACCGTCAATGATGTCGAGATCACGGCCGCCTCATTCGATACCAGCTCGATCATTACCGGCAACGGCGTTGGAGGCGTGGCCAGTGATGTCATCGTCAACGTCACGGGCACCGCGAATATTGATTTCGCCGACGTGCAAGGCCTGATCGATGTCGATGCCGCCGCGATGACAATCGGCGATGTTTTGGTTCAGGCTGCGACACTGCTTGATACAACCGCTGGCAGTATCGCGATAGATTCGATCATCACCGATGGCCGGGTGGAGGTGAATTCCGCGACTGATTTGCTGTTGGGTAGTAGCAGCAAGCGCGGCACGGATACGTTCGGCAATGAATCTATGAGTTTCACGGCGTTAGGCGATCTGGCCGTAACAGGGACCATTGATACGCATGACCGCATCACGCTGACTGCGGGCGGTGCAGTCGATGCCAACCAATTAACGGCTTTTGACAGTATTGCCGTCACGGGCGGTGGCAGCGTCAATATCGGCGGTATCACCACGACAGTCGCCGGAACCGGAAATCTGGCGTCTGTCACCGGACAAACCGTGACGGTTGGCAACGGTGATCTGATCGGCGATTTTCAAGCCAACGCCATGGGCGGTGATATAGCGCTGAGCGCGGTGACGGCGCGCGGTGTTGTCGATCTCGACGCAACCGGGAATATCGATCTTGCCGGTGTGGCGGGTGGACGTCTCCTCCTCACGACGCTGACTGGCACTGGCATTCAGGCCAATGCCGGCGGCGACATCACCTTCACGGACTTGACAACCACGGATGGCAGTATCGCTTTGACAGCTGGTGGAGCAGTCAGCGGAGCCAATGTCAGTGCAGCAACCAATGGCATCGACGGCGGACCGGATAGCGTCACAATCAATGCCGGGACAGGCGTCTCGTTGACCGGTTCGGTTACAGCTCTGGACGCGATTACAATTACAACAGCAGGCACGGTTGATGCCAATTCGCTGACAGCGACAGACGCGTTGACAGTGAACGCCGCTGATGCCGTTGACATTACCAGTGCCAGCACGCTGACCAACGATCCGGCGTCGATCACGGGCTCTGCGGTCACTCTGAACAGTGGCCAGTTTGCAGGCACACTTGCGATTACTTCCGATGCGGATGATATCACGCTCAGCGCAGATCTGACGACATCGTCAACGACTACCATTACTTCTGCGCGCGACATCAACTTTGGTACGATTTCGATTAGCAACGGTACCTTGACGCTGGATGCGGCACGAGATGCTACCGGTACATCGCTTTTCCACACGGCGGTTCGCGGCAATGGCGGGGCCGATAACATCGTCGTCAATACGGGCAACAATTTCAGTTTCACCGGTATCGTCCAGAATGACGATGATAACATCACCATTCGCACTGGCGGAGCGATCCTTGGCGGAAACCTGACTTCAGGCGTCCTGATGACGCTTGAAGGTAACTCGATAGATGTTGACACCATCAATTCCGGCTCAAGCCTCAACATTACGTCGACCGGAGGAGACCTGGTCACTGGCAATGTTACGTCTGGTGCTAACGTCAATTTCACTTCCGCCAATTCTATCGTGACGGGCGATATTGCGGCGGTTGGTCTGGGTGCCAATCTGACTGCGGCCAGTGATATTACGATCGGCACGCTAGCCACGACAGGCGCGGTAGCAGACATCTTTATTAGTGCAGGCGGAGCATTCGATTTTGCCGGCATCTCCGGCTCCCGCCTTGTCCGTGTCATTGCGGGTGCGGTGACCGGCGAGGACGCAACCGGTGCGCAAGTCGACTTCGAAGGTAGCAGCATCGATGTCGGGGCGCTCGATGCGACGAATGGTTTTGTCATTCTTGATTCCACCACCGGCGACATCAATCTGGACTCGGCCAACGCAACCTTCGGTATCAACATCGCCTCTGCGGCAAATGTCGTTGCAGGTGATCTGACCGCTACCGGGATTACAGTAAATGCACCGGGCAGTGTTACGCTGGGCGATGCTTTATCGTTCAACAGCATGACGCTGAATGTGGGCGGTAACCTGACAACTGGCCAACTGGAAGCGCGCTCCACTAGCCCCGGCCTGACTGCCACCGTCGGCGGCGATGCCTCGATTGCAGGCGCGGATAGCAACGGATTACTAACACTGAATGTGACCGGAATGCTGACGGGAGGTGCATTATCGTCGGCCGGCGTGGTCAATCTTTCTGCGGCCACACTTGATGTGGGCAGCGTGCAATCGCGCGATCAATCGCTCACTGTCACCGCAACAGCGGGCAATGCGGTAGTCGATACGGTTTCCTCGCGCTTCGCCAGCAATGTAACTGCAACAGGCGATGTGATCGTGGGCGATATGACCACCGGCACATCTTCCACATTACGCGGTGCGAATGTCACTTTGAATAGCGGGGACATCACCGGCAACCTGACGCTCGATGCAACCGCGGGCAACATCAGCGGGACCGGCACGATAAACGTCAGCGCCGGGATCAACCTGGATGCAACCGGCAATATCGGTTTTGGTACTTTGAACGCCCAAGGCGGTGCATTCACAGCCGATGCGGGCGGCAATATCAGCTTTGACAGCGCCACAGCGAGTACAACGCTGACGATGAATGCCGTGGGCGACATTTCCTTCAACGCGCTGGGTTCCGGAAACGCGACGCGGCTTGATGCCGGAGGTTCGATCTTCGGTGGTGCGGTGGATACAGCGGGAACGGGCGACACGACCTTTATCGCGGGCGCTGCGGTTGAACTCGACGACATTGTTGCGCGCATTTTGACCGTAACGGCGGGAACCGATCTTACGATTGGCAATGTGGATGCAATCGGCCGCGATATCCGTGGCATTGCGATTGATCTCAATGCTGGTGGCACAGCGACATTCGGAGACCTGATTTCCGGCCGCGGAATCGACGTCGATGCGACGAGTATCAGCGGCGGGAATGTGACCTCTGATAATGGTGTGAACTTTGCGGCTGAAAATGTGACGCTCGGCAATGTCGCTGTTACAGAAAGCGGCAGTGCCGTGCTGGATGCGACCAACGGTGCCCTTGTCGTCGGCAATGTCACCAGCACGACATTCGGAATTGATCTTTCGGCAAGTGCCGACCTCACGGCGGGCAATCTGCTGGTTAACGGGACCGCCAACGCATCGGACATTTCGGTTGATGCGGGTGGCAACGCAACAATTGGCGATGCCACTGCTGGCAATCAGCTGGCGATAAATGTTGGCGGAAACCTGACCGCCGGTAACCTGTCTTCGAATGTTGTTAGTCCCGGAACTGTGATCACGGTTACGGGTGATGCTGACATCGCCTCTTTCGATGCAACGGCGGGCACCGCCTTGCTCGATATTGGCGGAGCACTGACCGGCGGCGACTTCGCTGCTTCCAGCGTGCTTACTATCGAGGCAGACTCGATTAACATCGGTTCGGCGATTTCCGATAACCAGACGGTGTCGATTACCGCCAATGCCCTGGACATCACTGTCGGAACAATCGATTCCGCGCTCGGTACAACGCTGACCGCGG
>JAHDDJ010000305.1 GCA_020629385.1 Erythrobacter sp. | reverse complement strand
CCGTTATGGACCTGATATTATCCGTCCTGTTTATCGCACTGATCGTGTTCATCCTGTTCTCGACCGTGCGCGTCGTAAAGCAGGGCTATGTCTATACAATCGAGCGGTTGGGCCGTTTTACCAAGGCGGCGGAGCCGGGGCTGCATATCCTTGTCCCCTTCATCGACCGGATCGGGCAGAAGGTGAATGTGATGGAGCAGGTGCTCGACATTCCCGGGCAGGAAATCATCACCAAGGATAACGCCATGGTCGGCGTCGATGCTGTGGTGTTTTTCCAGGTGCTGGATGCGGGCAAAGCGGCTTACGAGGTCAGCAATCTGTATAATGCGATCATGGCGCTCACCACCACCAATCTGCGGACGGTGATGGGCAGCATGGATCTGGACGAGACATTGTCCAAGCGCGACGAGATCAATGCGCGGCTGCTCTCCGTCGTGGACCACGCAACCTCGCCTTGGGGTGTGAAGATCACCCGTGTGGAGATCAAGGATATCCGTCCGCCGATGGATATCTCCGAAGCGATGGCGCGGCAAATGAAGGCGGAGCGTCTGAAGCGCGCCGAAATTCTTGAGGCGGAAGGTGACCGTGCGTCCAACATTCTGCGCGCCGAGGGTGACAAACAAAGCGCCATCCTGACCGCAGAGGGACAGAAGGAAGCCGCCTTCCGTGATGCAGAAGCGCGGGAACGTCTGGCAGAAGCCGAGGCAAAAGCGACGCAGATGGTGTCCGATGCGATTGCCAGCTCGGGCAACCAGGCGATCAATTACTTTGTAGCGCAGGAATATACCAAGGCGGTCGCCAAATTTGCCGATAGCCCGAATGCCAAAACCATTCTGTTCCCGGTAGAGGCAACGCAGCTGATCGGGTCCATTGGCGGGATCGGCGAACTGGTCAAAGACGCTATTGGCGATAACGGTGGCACCCCGGTGCAGGGTAAGCCGACCCGAACATCGGTGCCGCGCAGCACGGGTAGGTCGTCATGATCAATTATTTCGAAGGCGTCGATGCAGCATGGATCTGGCTCGCAATAGGGCTGGCGCTGGGTGCGCTCGAATTGCTCGTGCCGGGGGTTTATCTGATCTGGCTGGCGCTGGCGGCGGTGCTGACCGGCTTCCTGACCTACGTAATGGATTTCGGGGTGATGGCCTCGGTCATCAACTTTGTCGTCTTGTCGCTGATTGCGGTATATTCAGCCAAGCGCTTCCTGCGCGAACGCCCCATCGAGAGCGCCGATCCGTTGATGAACAAGCGTGGCGGCAGGCTGGTAGGTGAACTCGTCACTGTAGTCGGCGCGATCAAGGGCGGCGAGGGCCGGGTGAAAGTCGGCGATAGCGAATGGATTGCGCGCGGACCGGATGCCAAGTCGGGCACGCAGATGCGCGTTGCGGCGACGAATGGTGCAATTTTGTCAGTGGTCCCGCTGGATGCAGAGCCTTCGGAAACGGCGATAAATGAAGGGCCGCCCGCTGAGGGATAATTTCAGGCCTTGGCCGTGGTCGCGCCGAACCGTCCATAGCGGCGATAGCGCTTCATCCAGCGGTCAAGGAACAGGCTGAGCGGCTTGGGCTCGATGCCCAGATGCTTGAAGGTTTTTGCGCCTTCGGACACGACATTGCCCTGCTTCAGCAGCGTCCACTGGTCGCGGCTCATCGGGGTTAGCGGCAGGGCTGCAAATGCGCCTGATGCTGCATCGGGCATGGGCAGGAACGTGCGGCTGCGGCCTTGCGCCTCCGCAATCCGCTCGTTGATTTCGAGCATGGTCAGTTGCTCTGGTCCGCCAAGCTCATAAGTCTTGCCGCCATGTTTGGCTGGGTCCGCCAGCGCAGTGACAATCGCCTCTGCCACGTCATCGACCCACACCAGCTGGAGTTTGGCATCAGGCCCGAAGACCGGCAGCACCGGCATCATCCGGATCATCCCGGCGAACATATTGAGGAAGTTGTCATCCTTGCCGAACACAATCGAAGGCCGCATGATCGATGCTTTGGGGAACGCCTCCAGCACCAGCTTCTCGCCCAGCGCTTTGGCTTGCGCATATTCGGCCGTGCTTTCTGCATCTGCACCAATCGCACTGACGTGGACAAACGCCTGTGCTCCCGCAGCTTTGGCTGTCTTCGCCAGATTGCCCGTGCTGCGGCCCATCAACTGGATCAGATCACCTTCGAACGAGCCGACCAGATTGACCACCGCATCCGCGCCATTCAGAATGGCTGCAACGCTCTGCTCGTTGTTCAGGTCGCACCGCGCAAATTGCAGTTGCCCGAGATCGGCGAGCGGTTTTAATCCAAACGCTTTCTCCGGGTTCCGGCTTGCCACACGAAGCCTCGCGCCGCGCTCCAAGAGATTCTGCGCCACATAGTTGCCCAGAAAGCCACTGCCGCCGGTCAGAACGACCAGCTTGCCATTGAGAGGATCCGTGTTTGCCATGGTGTATGATGCCTGATGCAAGGTTCAAAGAATGCGCGCGTCCCATGCCGTAACGAGCCGCGTCCTGCAACCGTTCCGAAAGTCATTTGCATTCGCGGGGCATTTTCGTTGACAGACAGGCAATCCCTTGGCTAGTGGCGCGCTCCTACCCGCGAGACGGCCTCCGATGACCGACTCGCCTGTGTGCCCAGATGGCGGAATTGGTAGACGCACCGTCTTCAGGTGGCGGCGCTCGCAAGGGCGTGGAGGTTCGAGTCCTCTTCTGGGCACCA
>JAHDDJ010000304.1 GCA_020629385.1 Erythrobacter sp. | reverse complement strand
TGCGCGAAGATGTGAAAGCGCTGCTGGCAATGCTGGAGCAGATGGGCGGCACACCACTGGAAGAAGCGGATCTGACCGAGGGACGCGAAGGCTATCTGGCGATGGGCGCTTTGGTCGAAGCGGATGCGCGCGAATTGGCGGTGATCAAGGATCTGACCTGTCCGGGGCCTGCCGGTGAAATTCCATTGCGTCTTTACGACAAACGCGCAGAGCGGGGTCCCGGACCTGCGTTGGTATTCTATCACGGTGGCGGCTTTGTGATCGGCAATCTGGAATCGCATCACGCGCTGTGCACCGAACTGGCGGCAGAAGTGGATTTGCCGGTGATCGCGGTTGATTACCGTCTTGCGCCAGAAGCCCCTTTCCCCGCTGCGCCCGATGATTGCGAAGCCGCAACACGGTGGGTCGCAAGCAATCCGGTCGAACTCGGGCGCGAGATAACTGGACTGATCCCGATAGGTGACAGCGCGGGAGGAAACCTCGCCGTTGTGACGGCCAACGCTCTCGCCAGCAGGCCGGCTGATGTTCCTGTGATCATGCAAGTGCCAATCTATCCAGTGACAAGCGATGTCGTGAATGATGTCAGCCGCAACCAGTTTGCCGAGGGATATTTGTTGACCGCCTCAACGATGGACTGGTTCCACGCGCAATATCAGGGCGGCGCAGACGATGTGCGCAATTTCCCGATATTGCACGAAAAACCGGCACGCGTTCCAACGGTTCTATGCACGGCCGGACTGGACCCGCTGCGCGATTCAGGCCGGCAATATGCCGCAAAGCTGATCGATCTGGGCACCGATGTGACCTATCTCGAATTTCACGGGAATATTCATGGCTTTGTGAATTTGCGCAAAGCCATCCCGAGCGCGCAGAAGGATCTGGAATCGCTCATGGCAGCGATGAAAAACATGCTGGAGCGTCACAGCGGATGAGCAACCAACCAACGGCTTATCGCCCTTGCGTAGGTGTCATGCTGGTCAGCAGATCGAGCAAGGTCTTTGTCGCCGAGCGGCTCGATAGCCGGCACGGCAACGGGCACACCGCAGGTTATTGGCAAATGCCACAGGGCGGCGTCGATCCGGGCGAAGATTTGCGCGAGGCAGCACTGCGCGAATTGGCTGAAGAAACCGGTGTAACTGCCGACAAAGCCGAGATTATCGGCGTTACCCGCGAACCCATCCGCTATGATTTGCCTGACGAGCTGATCGGCAAATTATGGAAAGGCCGATATCGCGGGCAAGAGCAAGTGTGGTTCTGCGCGCGCTTTACGGGTGAAGATCACGATATCGATCTGGAAGCGCATGATCCGCCAGAATTTTCGCAATGGAAATGGCTTGATCCCGAGCAGCTCCCTGACGTGATTGTGCCGTTCAAGAAGCACATTTATCGCAGCGTGCTGGAAGAGTTTCGCGCCCTGATCTGACGATCAGTTTTGCGTCACTTGCGCATCGGGCATCACGGCTTCGGCGCGCAATACTTGCGGCTGCGGGCCGCGCTGGATTGCCATGGCAAGCTGCTGCGTTTCCGCACAGCCACGGCCGCACAGACTTTCCAGTTTCGCCAGATTGGCGCGCGCTTTTTCGATTGCGCCCTTTTCCACCAAGGCCGAACCTTCGCCTGAAATGGCCGCCAGATTTTCCGGATCGCGTTTCAGCGCTTCGCGGTAATAGGCAATAGCTTTGCCTTGCAAACCGTCACGTCGCGCCGCCTCACCCAGCTCGATAAAGAGCGGTGTATAGGCCGGATCAACCACGAGTGCCGCTTCGAAGAAATCAATAGCGCGCTGGGGTTGCCCCGCCGCCAATGCTGCCTTGCCTTCAGCGATCAGAACCGCCGCTCGCGGATCGGCATCACGGTCTTCCGCCTGTCCGACGCTGGCGGTAACTGCAAGAGCGAGAGAAATCGCAATTCCGACGGAAGCAAAGCGCATCATTAACTCCTTAAAGGCAGGTCGTTCGGTGGATTCGCTCTCTGCCATGATGGAAGAAGTTAACACTTAGAATCAGCTTGGGGAAGCCAGCCGAGCAATGAAGAAGCCATCCGTGCCGTCATGGTACGGAGTGAGACGCCTTCCTTCACCATGCGCCCGGCCTATCGGCCAGTCGAGCGGCTCTGCCTTCCAGCCGGAATTGGCTTTGAGGAAAGCTGCGATGCGGTCTTTGCCTTCTTCGTCGAGCAGCGAACAAGTTACGTAAATGATCCGTCCACCCGGTTTGACCAGTCTTGTCGCGATATCGAGCAGCCGCGCCTGAATATCGGCGAAACGCAGCAATTCCTGTTTGCCAAGCCGCCAGCGCGCTTCCGGATTACGCCGCCATGTGCCGGTGCCCGAACAGGGTGCATCCACCAGCACCGTGTCAGCTTTGGCGTGATACTCGGCGAGCATGTCCAGTTCTTTGTTGGGATTAAGCAAGACGCTTTCGATCATGCCCGCACCGGCCTTGTCGGCGCGTGGCTGCAAGCGTTGCAAACGGCCCCGATCAGTATCGCTGGCGATCAGCTTTCCGCGATTTTCCATCGCAGCCGCCAACGCGAGCGTTTTACCGCCTGCGCCGGCGCAGAGATCAATGATTGCCTCGCCCGGCTTTGCATCAACCGCCGCGCAGGCCCACTGGCTTCCGTGATCCTGCACTTCGATCAGCCCGTCGCGATAGGCCGGCCATTGTTCGATCTGCGTGCCCGATGCGAAACGCAAGCCATGGGGCGA
>JAHDDJ010000303.1 GCA_020629385.1 Erythrobacter sp. | reverse complement strand
GGCGACACGATGCTTGTGCTTGGCGCAGCAGGCGGTGTCGGCCTATCGGCTGTGGAGCTTGGCAAGGCCTATGGTGCACGCGTTGTCGCCGCAGTTTCCAGCGAGGAAAAGGGCGAAGTCGCCCGCAAGGCTGGGGCAGACGAGGTTGTCGTCTACCCGCGCGCTCCGTTTGACAAGGACACATCCAAGGCCTTGGCAAAGGCGTTCAAGGATGCCGTCGGACCGGACGGCGCCGATATCGTCTATGACATCGTTGGTGGCGACTATTCCGAACCGGCATTGCGCTCCATTGCCTGGGAAGGCCGCTTTCTGGTGATCGGGTTCCCGGCAGGCATCGCTAAAATGCCGCTCAATCTGACGCTGCTGAAAAGCTGCGACATTCGCGGTGTCTTCTGGGGTGCGTTCACCATGCGCGAACCGCGCAAGAACGAAGCCAATATTGCCGAGTTGTTCCGCCTCTGGAAAGAAGGCAAGATCAGTCCGCTGATTAGCGAAACCTATCCGCTCGAACGCGCCCATGAAGCCATCGCCAAGCTGGAAAACCGCGGTGCGATCGGGAAACTCGTCGTGACGATGGATAGCTGAACGCGGATACCGCAGCAAAGATGGCGAAGATTTGCGGCATAGTGCTTGCCGCAAGCCACTGGCGCACCTATTTCAGATACAGATATTGACCCTCGGGAGGTTCCCATGACTGATTTCAACGACCGCCAGAAAGGCGAAGAAGCCAAGTTCGCATTCGATGAAGAAAATGCGTTCAAAATCTCGGCACGTCGCAACCGTCTGCTTGGCCACTGGGCGGCAGAAAAGATGAGCCTTACTGCCGAAGAAACAGATGCCTATGCCAAAGCAGTCGTGCAAGCTGACTTCGAAGAGGCAGGCGATGAAGATGTGATCCGCAAACTTCTCGGCGACCTTACCGCTGCAGGTGTCGATATAGACGAGGCTGGCGTCCGCACGGCTTTGGAAGAAAAAGCCATCGAAGCGCGCCGCCAGTTGATGAGCGAATCCTGAGCTTTCGGTAAACGGAGCAAGCCCATGCCCATGTCCGGCACCGAAATCGAAACCATGATCAAGAACGCCCTGCCGGGTGCAGAGGTCGAAATGACCGACCTCGCCGGCGATGGTGACCATTGGGCTGCAAAAGTGATAGCCCCGCAATTTGCGGGTAAGAACCGCGTGCAACAGCACAAGATGGTATATGAAGCGCTCGGTGGCCGGATGGGCGGCGTACTGCACGCCTTGCAACTGACCACCGCCGTTCCCACTTCCTGACCAGCAATAATTAAAACCGGAACCGATCCATGTCCGACGCAAATGCCCGTATCGAAAAAACCGTCACCGAAAATGACGTTGTCCTGTTTATGAAGGGCACACCGCTTTTCCCGCAATGTGGCTTTTCAAGCCGTGCCGTTGCGATCCTTGAACATGTCGGTGTCGGCTATGAAAGCGTCGATGTCTTGCAGGACATGGAAATCCGCCAAGGCATCAAGGCCTATTCCGATTGGCCAACCATTCCCCAGCTTTACGTCAAAGGCGAATTTGTCGGCGGCAGCGACATCATGATGGAAATGTTCGAAGCTGGCGAATTGAAGCAGCTGATGGATGACAAGGGCATCGCGCCTGCCAACTGATTTTGAGGCGCTAGCCAGACAAGAGAAAGCCCGGCGACGCTGTAGCGTGCCGGGCTTTTCCTTTTGAGAGGCAGAACCGGAGACCAGGATTGGTTCCGCCTTTGTAACGAAGACCAGGTTACATGGTGTAACAGATGCAGAGAGCGTGCCAGTTTTGCGGAATCCCGCTTTTCCTAGGGTCCTGATGGTCAATGAAAGATTAACGTCACTGCGGGTGTAAAACCTGCCGACATATGTGCCGCTTCAAAGCTTGGCATTACAGACCAACTGCGCCACACCTCTATTCAATGACCAAAAATACACCCGAAGCATCGCCAGACGGTATCCCCGCTGCAACAATTGTAATTTTCCGCCGTGCGGCCGAGGGGCAACCGCCGGAACTGCTTATGGTTACGCGTTCTCGCAGCATGTCATTCGCAGGCGGAGCCGCAGTATTTCCGGGCGGACGCGTCGATCCCGCCGATTTTGCCCTGGCCAAAACGCTGGACACCGACTTGCCGCTCGACGAAGCGGCGCATCGCGTAGCTGCCATACGGGAAACACTTGAAGAAACCGGGCTGGTTGTTGGCATCAATGGAGATGTAGATGCCGAAAACGCTGCAAAAGCCCGGCAATTGCTTCTTGATGCGGGAGAACTGGCGCCAGTGTTGCCCGCTATGGAATGGACGCTGGATATTACCGCGATCCTGCCCTTTTCCCGATGGTTTCCCAAAAACGAGAGGCTGTCGCGCGTTTTCGACACCCGATTCTATCTGGTCGATCTAGGAACAGGTGCTGTCGACATCGCAGTCGATGAAACCGAGAATACCAAACTGTACTGGATCAGTGCCAAGGATGCGCTCGCCGCAGCCGATGCTGGTGAATTGACGGTCATCTACCCCACCCGCCGCAATCTGGAACGCTTGGCCACGTTTGAAACCTATGCCGATGCAGAGGCGAGTTGCCGCCAATTCGGGGCCAAGATGATCACCCCGTTTCTGGAAGAACGCGGCGGCGAACGCTGGCTCTGCATCCGCGATGATGCGGGGTACCCGGTTACCGGCGAAAAACTGGATATTGCTCTGCGGGAATAG
>JAHDDJ010000302.1 GCA_020629385.1 Erythrobacter sp. | reverse complement strand
CTTTGAGCGAACGAACATCTTTCGGATCGGCTTCGATTTCGTCCTGACCTCTACGGCTCCAGAATTTGGCGAAGCGTTCGGCCAGTCCGGCCTTGCCACGTGCCGGGCGACGGATCAGCGTGATAAACTGGTCGTTGATAAACAGCGAGCCGTGACCCAGGCGTTCCTTCCAGCGCGTATCGATATGCGCGGAAAGTGCATCGGGAAATTCGGCATCCAGTTCCACTTCTACGCGGCGACGGATGACGTGATGGTACATCACAAAACGCGCATCAAGCGTGGAGCGCAGCACGGTTTCGCGCGTCGCTGCATGGGCATTCAGCGCATCGCTATCCTCGGTTTCGAACAGCAGACCCGGCACCTGGATAGCGGTCATGACCGAACCATCGCGCAGCAACATGGTGCTTTCATCGATCAGGCGCGCATAGGGCAACCGGTCACCCGCTCGGGCTTCCCGGGCGCTCCATGCCGCTGCTCCGATCCAGTTACTCATAGTCCCAAGCCCCTCCTGAGGCTTTCAAATTTGCTCATCACGGCGCGTAGCTGTTGCAGCCCCAGCGCTTCCAGTTCTTTACCCGCGGGCATTTGCTGACCTTGGTGATCCACAGATCGAACACTCTTGGTTCGCGCAGACAGGCGAAATAGCCGATGATGTGCATCACAATCGGCACCGGAATGACCCAGAAACTCTTCAGGATCAGAAATGCCTCTGCCGTCACCAGCAGATTGAGGATAAAGAAATTCATCGTCACGCCGCCAAACATTTGCGGGCGGGTTAGTGCGCGGTGCACGGGATGGCGGACGAGTTCGGTCATGTGCGCTTACCCTGCCGCACCCTGAATACCGGCAACGATCGTACTCGCACCGAACAGGATGAACAATCCGATGATAACCGTCGCACCGAAGCGCCAGTTCATTCGGCCAGTCAGCATCATGAAGCCGACAGCTGCCACAGCCATCACGGCGATTGCAGTGGCGACATTGCCGAGCAAAGTGCCCTGTAGCCATGCCAGTGCGGCGACAATCGGGCCGGAACCTTGCGGGTCGGCAGCCTGTTGAGCCAGCGCCGCAGTGGGCGTGAAAGCAAGAACCGCAATCGAAAGGCGGGACAGAAGATGCATTTAAGTAGTGCTCCGTGAATAGTTGGAAAGACGGCCCATAATAGCCGCCACATAGAGTTTCGTTTCGCGAATATTGGGTATGCCATTGGCGCGGATCACCCGCCCCGGCCCGGCATTATAGGCGGCCAACGCCTTCTCCAGATTGCCGTCAAAGCGGTCCAGCTGCGCCCGTAAATAGCGGGCGCCGCCTTCCAGATTGGCAAAAGGGTCATCTGGATCGACACCCATTTCGCGCGCTGTTCCCGGCATTAGTTGCGCAAGCCCGCGCGCGCCTGCAGGTGACACCGCATCGGCACGCCAGCGACTTTCCTGCCACACGACGGCTTCGATCAACGCCGGACTGAGATCAAAGCGCTGCGAAAGCTCGAAAACCTTTGCCAGATACTCGGCGGGCACAAGGCCGACCATCGCGGCTGCATCGGCAATAGCTTCAGGCGGGACGTGGAATTCGGCAGACAATTCGACCGGTGCAACGGCTTCTGATGTCGTAACGTCATCGATCGGCGCAGCCGCCTGCGCGCCGGTAATCCAGCGTGCACCATCCTCGTCAATTTCCATTACATCGGCCAATGCCGGTGCAGCTGTCGAGGACATGACGGCCAAAACGGCCATCTGACCCAAACGTTTGAGAATCATCGAACCCTCCGTCCGGAACCCCTTGTGCATCCTACATGACACTGTGGTGACAGCAAGCTGAACCATTTTTGGCAATCAGCCCGGCAATCAAATACGCAACGCAAACCGGCCCGATCATCGCTGATCAGGCCGGTTTGTGATTTCGGTTGCGTGTAGGAACTGCCTTAACAGTCCTTTGACGCTATATAAGGCTACGGCGTGCGGACTTATCGTGCAGCCATGCGTGTGCGGTTATCAAGCTGCCCTTTATCGAGCATTGCGAGCGCACGATACGCCAGACGGCGCGAATCCACCCATTCGCCCTCGACTGTTTCCAGGCGCACCCTTGTATCGCTGGAGATTACGGCTTCGAACATCGCCCGGGCTTCGTCGAACCGCCCTGCCCGTGCATAAGCAACCCCGAGATTCATCAGTCGCGCCGGATCATCGGCGTCCAGATCGGCGCTGTTTTCCAGATGCTCGATCGCGGCGGCATTTTGCTCTGCCGCCATTTCATCGGCAGCAACGTCGACCTGCTGAGCCTCGGGTGCAGTCGGCTGGAGCAGGGAGAAAGCCACTACGGCAAAGACGGTGTTCATGATCGCTCTCCTCTTTTTCTGAGAAGAAGCTGCCCTCGATACCATCCAACTGCAACAAAAATGAAATATTGTCATTGAACTGTAATATTTGCGACTCCAGCCCACCCGCTTTTTTGAATTTTGCAAGGCTGGAACGATAAATTTCCCCTGACATATTTGTCATATTTAGGACGTAGTAAGTCATTTACACAAAACGGAAATATTGAAGACAAACTGTCACGAACGCGGCCTAGCTGGCGAGTCGCGATAGCGAATCAACGCTGTCGGATTCACCGGTTTCATGAGGGGTCCGTTCCGTGACACACATTCAACGTTCTTTGATTATCGGCTGCAGCGTACTGGCACTGGCAGGCTGCGGCGCAGAAGAGATTGCTTCGCC
>JAHDDJ010000020.1:1696-17088 GCA_020629385.1 Erythrobacter sp. | reverse complement strand
ACGGCCAGCGGGTGTTAAACAGGCGGTAGCCCGGTTTGTGATCGCGCAGCAGGAAGGTTTCGAAGAACCAGTTGGTATGCCCCAAATGCCACTTTGCAGGCGATGCATCTTCCATGCTCTGCAAAGTCGCATCGGCTTCGGACAAAGGATCAAGCAAAGCGCAGGTCAATGCGCGCGTGGCCGCATAACGGTCCGCCAAGGTCACCGCCCGATTGTCTGCCTTGTCTGCATTGGCTGGCGGCACGCATCTTCTCCCATTGCGCCGTTTGGCTGCGACAATGGCGGTTTCGCGTGACTTTTTAAAGACCTGCTTGAATCAAATCCCTAAGAAGACTGGAATTACGCAGCATCCGCCCGCGTTTGCCCGGCTTCCATCGTCATCATTTCCGCCAGCAGGAATGCCAGTTCGAGCGATTGCGCCGCGTTGAGACGCGGATCGCAATGCGTGTGATAGCGATCACCAAGGCGCTCGTCTGCGATACCCACAGCACCGCCGACGCATTCGGTAACATCTTGACCGGTCATTTCGATATGGATTCCGCCCGCATGTGTTCCCTCTGCGCGGTGGACGGCGAAGAAGCCCTTTACCTCGGAGAGGATGCGGTCGAACGGTCGGGTTTTGTAGCCACTGTCCGATTTGATGACATTGCCGTGCATCGGATCGCAGGACCAGACGACCGGATGGCCTTCCGCTTTCACGGCACGGACCAGCTTCGGCAGTCCGGCCTCCACCTTATCGTGTCCGAAACGGCTGATCAGCGTGATCCGGCCTGCTTCGCGCGCGGGATTGAGGGTATCGAGCAGCTTCAGCAGAACGTCAGGTTCCATGCTCGGGCCGCATTTCATGCCCAGCGGGTTGCCGATGCCGCGCGCAAATTCGATATGTGCGCTACCTTCAAAACGGGTGCGGTCACCAATCCAGACCATATGCGCGCTGGTGTCGAACCAGTCGCCGGTCAGCGAATCCTGGCGGGTGAGGCTCTGCTCGTATGGCAGCAACAGCGCTTCGTGACTGGTGTAGAAGCTGGTGCGCTGTAATTGCGGCACGGTGCTGGGGTCCACCCCGCAAGCTTCCATGAAATCGAGCGCTTCGCCGATCCGGTCGGCAGTCTGCGCGAACTTGTCTGCCCACGGGCTGCGTCCCATGAAATCGAGCGTCCATTTGTGGACCTGCCGCAGATTGGCATATCCGCCGCCGGCAAAGGCTCGCAGCAGGTTCAGCGTTGCCGCGGCCTGCGAATAGGCGCGGACCATCCGCTCGGGATCATTTTTGCGGCGTGCAGGGTCGAATTCGATGCCGTTGACATTGTCACCGAAATAACTCGGCAGAGTTACGCCATCCTTGGTCTCGGTGTCACTGCTGCGCGGCTTAGCGAATTGGCCAGCCATACGCCCGACCTTCACCACCGGAACCTTGCCAGCATAGGTCAGCACAACCGCCATCTGCAGCAGCACGCGAAACGTATCGCGGATATTGTTCGGATGGAATTCGGCGAAGCTTTCCGCACAGTCACCGCCTTGCAGCAGGAAGGCCTTGCCTTGTGCGACGTCGGCCAGATCTTTTTTCAGCGCGCGCGCCTCACCGGCAAAGACCAGCGGCGGATAGCCAGCCAGCGTCGCCTCTGCATCGGCTAACGCTTGCGCATCGTCATAGCGCGGCAAATGCCGTGCTTCGTGCGCTTTCCAGCTATCGGGAGTCCAGTTCTGTGCCACTATTCTCGTCTTTCCTTGCGTTTCGGCGCGCAGTTACGCCTAAGCTATCAAAAAGCATAGGCCGTCATCGGGCAAGCGCAAGAAAACCTTGGCGCCGCCAAGCGCTGCTTTGATCGCCCAAATCGAGCGTTAACGTCCGACGGGTGCCGTTCCCGCCGCTGGAGCGGGCGGAATTTCGGTCGCCAGTTCCTGCCCTTCGGGAATGACGGCAAAGCGAAGTCCCTTGCGATTGCCGAAATATTTCTGCGCCAGTGCCTGCATCCGTTCAGGCGTGGTCACGCTGTAATCGGATTGCAGCGTATTGATGGCCCTGAGGCGTCTGCTGTCGCGGCTCGACCCTTCAATCTGGTATAGCCAGAACAGATTGCCCGACATTGCGCGGCGAACCAATTGCTTGAGCGGTTCGGTTGCGCGCTGCAATTCTTCCTCGGTCGGCGGAGTGGTTGCCAGGTCCTTGGCGATACCTTCGGCTGCTTCAAAGAACACAGGCACATCTTCAGGCTTCAGCTGAGCCAGTGCCATAAGGCGTCCACCCTGCTCCAGATCGATCGGCCAATTGCTGGATACCGACGGCGAGTAGCTCGCCCCGGAGCGTTCGCGCATGGCATCGAGCAGGCGGTTGGAGAAGATGCTTGTGAGGATTTCCAGCTGGCGCGATTCTGGCAGACCTGCAACGCCTGCTCCAGACGGCCACGCCACAACAGCTGCTGCCTGATTTGCATCGCCGCGATGGGTGCGGATGATGGTCTTGTCGGTAGCCGCAGGGAATGAGAGCGATTTTTGCAAAACACTTGCCGGTATCGGCTTGCGCGGAGGCAGAGCACCCAGAGTTGTGCGCAAGGTTTCGACCGTGCGTTCCATATCGAAGTCACCGAAAATCAGCACCTCGACATCACCTTGCGCCAGAACGCGCTCCCACACCTTGCGGAAACCTTTGGGCGTAGCCGCGTCCAGTTCTGCCGGTGTCGGCGTTTTGAAACGACCATCCCTGTCGCGTAGGAAATATTCGAGATCGCGCTGCAAGACGCCGCCCGGATTTGTCGCGAAGCTTTCATAGCCCAGCTTCATGCCCGCTTTCGAGCGATTGACCGGGTTCGGGTCCCATTTCGGATCGGCCAGCTTGTTAGCGAAGAGATAGAGCTGGTCATCCAGATCGGCATCGCGGGTCTGCGCGGCAAAGGTGAAGACGGCATCGCCAACGCCAAAGTCAAAGCCCATCACGCGGCCATTGGAAACGCGGTCCAGTTCCTCCTGCCCAAGCTTGCCTTGTCCCGAAGCAATTAGCGCGGATTCGCCCAGGCTGATGTAAGCCGCCTCGTCTTCGTTGAAAGCGCGATAACCGGCTCCAAAGCGCATCCGCACGGCCACCCGGCCCGGCTCGAACTCGTTCGACGATAAGAGAGCGGTTGTGCCATTGGCAAATTCAATCCGCTCGACACCATTCAGTCCGTAATTGCCGCGTGACACGATTGTACCGGGGTCGCCAACAGGGGGAAGATCATCGAAAGAGATGGTACTGGCAGAAAGGCGTGATGCACTGTTTGCCACGGCAGGCTCCAGCAAGGCAGCACGCAATTGCTGCGCGGTAGCTTCGCCAACAGACGGCGTGACATAGGTTGCGCGGATCACATTGCCCGCGAACAGAGCACGGGAACGCTCGAGAATTTCCTGCGGTGTGACTTTGTCCTTCATCCCGCGGAATACCGACAGGAATGTTTCCGGCGAGGCGACGCTTTCGCGGATATCCACGGCATTGGTAATCTCGTCCGCCAATTGTGAGCCGGGCATGACCGAGCGTTGCTCGACCATGCTGACGAAAACCGTGTCGAAACGCGCCGTCTCGCGATCGATTTCTTCCTGCGTCGGCGCTGTTTCCAACGCATCGGCGATGATACCGCGCACATCGGCAAGCGCGGTTTTCCAGTCATCGCTGAGCGGGGCCAAAGCGACAAAGGTCGTATCGGCGGAGCGGCTGATCTTGTCCTGATCGACAGAGGCGTAAAGGAATGAGCCGCCGGTCCGCGCACGCGATTCCAGCCGCCGCTGGATAATCGCTACAGCCAGCATATCGGCCAGACGGCCTTCATTATATTCGACCGTATCAAGAACCTGTCGCCAAGGGCGCATATAGGTGACGCTCAAGGAACGCGGCAGATCAGGTTCGACCATCACCGCCGTTTCGCCGACCGGATTGGCGGGATCGCTGCCTGCCGGAGCAACCGGATCGCCGAAATCAGGCGCAGGGGTTGTCGTCCCCTTGCCTGCCCAATCACCAAAATAGCGCTCGATCAAAACCGCAAACAGTTTCGGGTCGAAGTCACCTGCAACCGAGATAACCGTGTTTTCAGGCCGGTACCAGCGCGCATGGAAGGCCTGCATCGCCTCTGCAGTCGCACCCGTCAGCGTCGCTTCGGTGCCAATCGGCAAACGGTTTGCCAGCCTTTGTCCGGCGAACAATGTGGCGCGGGTTTTTTCAAGAACACGAGTGCCAGGCCCACCCCGCTCGCGTTTCTCGGCAAGGACAATCGGCACCTCTGCCGCGAGGTTTTCCGGCGACAAAACCGGCTCGCGCATCATACCTGCCAGCAGCTTGAAACTCTCTTCCAGATTGGCTTCTGTCACCGCCGGAAGGTCAAGCTTGTACACCGTATGCGTCGGGCTTGTTTCAGCGTTGGTGTCGCTGCCGAAGGTCGCACCAAAGCTCTGCCATTTTGGAATAGCCTCGCCCTGTTTCAGATATTTGCTCTCCCGGAAGCTAAGATGTTCGAGCAGATGTGCGAAACCAAGTTCGTTCCCATTTTCGTGCAGTGACCCGGCATCGATGCGGATACGGATCGAGACCTGTCCCGGCGGAACACCGTTCTCGCGCACTGCATAGCGCAGACCATTGTCCATTTTGCCAAACAGCCATTCCCGGTCCTGCGGAACATCGCTGCCTTCGTAAATCCATGGCGTTTCGCTCTCTTGTTGGAGCGATTGCGGTTCGGTCGCTGTTTGCTGCGCCGCGGCCTGCGGTGTCAGCAGCAACAGGGGGAGGAAAAGCGCGGAGTGTTTCAGAACACGCGGAAAAATCGTCATGCGCGGCATATAGAGGGCCAAGGTATGAAGCGATAGTGAATAGACCGACTTATTTGACCAGTCGCCACGATAGTCCTTTCCGGCCCTTGTGGCGCGAATTTGGCGCCCCTACATACAGCGCATGTTTATCGAGACAGAAACCACGCCGAACCCCGCCAGCCTCAAATTCCTGCCGGGCCAGCAAGTCATGCCCAGCGGATCACGCGAATTTTCCTCGCCGGAAGCGGCTGAGGCATCACCGCTCGCACAAGCGATTTTTGACACCGGCGAAGTGGTCAATGTGTTCTTCGGTAGCGATTTCATTTCGGTAACGGCTGCGCCCGGGGTGGACTGGTCTGTGTTGAAGCCACAAGTCGTATCAATCCTGCTCGACCATTTTGTGTCGCAAGCCCCCCTGTTTGTGGGCGGCTCGGCAGCAGGAATTTCGGTCCCCGCCGAAGAGGATATGGTCGTCGAAGACGATCCCGAAAACGCCGATATAGTCGCGCAGATCAACGAACTGCTAGAAACCCGCGTACGTCCTGCGGTTGCTGGTGATGGCGGCGACATCGCCTATCGCGGATTCAAAGACGGGATTGTTTACCTGACTTTGCAAGGCGCTTGCTCGGGCTGCCCGTCTTCCACAGCAACGCTCAAGCACGGCATCGAAGGTCTGCTGAAACATTACGTGCCTGAAGTCGTTGAGGTCCGTGCAGCCTGATTTTCAGGCACCGAATACCGATCTTACGAGGATAGAATGACTAAGCAGTTCCACGACAACGTCCTGCCGGCCGATGCGCTCGACCAGCTTTTCAACGAAGCGCGCACGTATAATGGCTGGCATGACAAGGATGTGAGTGAAGAGCAGATCATCAAGATTTACGATCTGATGAAAATGGCGCCTACTTCTGCCAATATGCAGCCCGGGCGCTTTGTCTGGGTCCGCTCACAGGACCAGAAAGACAAGCTTGCCTCGATGGCGTCCGAGGGAAATCAGGACAAGATCAAGGCCGCCCCGATCACAGTCATCATCGGTTACGATATCGACTTCCACGAAGAGCTGCCCTGGCTGTTCCCGCACACTGATGCCAAGAGCTGGTTCGAAGGCGATGAAAATGGCCGCAAGGAAGGCGCGTTCCGCAACTCGGCATTGCAGGGAGCCTATTTGATGATGGCAGCACGCGCCGTCGGTCTGGATTGCGGCCCGATGTCGGGCGTCGATCTGGACGCGATCACAAAAGAATTCTTTGCCGACCAGCCACGCGTTCGCGCCGATTGGGTCTGTTCGATCGGATATGGTGATCCCTCGACTATCTTCGAGCGGAGCCCGCGTCCCGAATTTGGCAAATTCAACGCAGTGGTCTGACGCCGCAGACTTGAACCGGCGTGAGCATTGCGCCAACGGGACCCCATGCGCACGCTGGTTATCGAAACTGCAACTGAAGCCTGCTCGGTCGCCCTTTACGAAGGCGAGCGGCTACATCTGCTCGACCACCGCCACGAATTGATAGGTCGCGGCCATGCAGAGCGGCTGATCCCTATGATTGCCGAACTGCCGGACAAGGGAAAAGCGCAAGCAATCCGCGTCTCGCTTGGCCCGGGCAGTTTTACGGGTCTGCGGATCGGTTTGGCTGCGGCGCGTGCGCTCGGCATTGCCTGGAGCGCCGATGTGAAAGGCTTTTCCACGCTTGCCCTCGTGGCTGCAAGGACATGGCAACCCGCGATGCGACCAGTGACTGTTTGCATGAATGGCGGACATGGCGAATTTTTTGTCCAGAATTTCGATGCGGCGCTTCAGCCAGAAGACGCCGTACGGTCGTTGAAGCCCGATGCAGCGAAGGATGCAGCGCGCCATTCGGTGATTGCCGGCAACCGAGCGGAACCTTTGGTCAAATTGATGGCAGGCGATGCACTTGCCCTCGATCTCCTACCGGAAGCGAAAGCCTTCCACCTGCTAAACCCGAAACATCTGATCGACAGACTTTCACCGATCTATGGTCGGGCGCCTGATGCGAAATTACCCGGCTGATCTTCAGTGACCGACGACCTTGATCGCATCATGCACGTTATGGCCTGCGCTTTCGAGCCTGTCTGGGGCGAAGCATGGAACAGGCGGCAGGTATCGGATTCGCTGCTGATGCCCAACATTCACTATCGCCTTTGCAATCCGGAGGGCCTCAAGCCTGCAAAAGACGATACGACCGCCGGTTTCACCCTGATCCGCGCCGCACCCGGTGAAGAGGAATTGCTGCTGATTGCAGTCGATCCCGCCTATCGCGGGCGCGGTGTCGGCAAGGCGTTGTTAAAAGGGTTCATGCGGGATGCCTATCAACGTGGCGCTTCGAGAATCTTTCTCGAAATGCGAGCTAACAATCCGGCAGAGAAATTGTATCGATCAGTAGGGTTTGAACCCATCGGGCGAAGAGAAAACTATTATCGCGCACCTGGCGATACAAGAATTGACGCGATTACCTTCGGATTGGACCTAGATAAACTGGCATAGCTGGTGGTTAACAGACTATTGTCGGTAAATCTCAACTGTACTTGCAGATGAATGGCAAAAGGTTCATGGAAAACGCAACCCTATTAAAGGGGTAAAAATAAGTGGTCGCACACTTGATGAGGACAAGTATGACAAATTTTGAAGACGATATGACGGAGACGTTAATCACGCTCACGTCTGACATCGTTGCTGCGCATGTAAGCAACAATAATGTCGATGTGGAAGACGTGCCTGCGTTGATTACCAATGTATATGGCGCGCTTTCGGGCCTTGGACAGGATGAGGACCCTGTCGAGGAACGCCCCGATCCGGCCGTTTCGATCCGCGCTTCGGTGAAACCGGATTACATTGTCTGTCTGGAAGACGGCAAGAAACTGAAAATGCTGAAGCGGTATCTGCGCACCAATTACGATATGACACCGGAAGAATATCGTGCACGCTGGGACCTGCCTTCGGATTATCCCATGGTTGCTCCGAACTATTCGGAACGGCGCAAGGAACTGGCCAAGAAAATCGGCCTTGGCCGCAAGCCTGGCCAGAAGCGTGGCCGCAAGAAAAAGGCTGCGTAAGCTGCGAAGCTGACGCAATCGGGAATTTCACCCGATCCCAACTTGAGAACAGCGCCCCGTCCCTCTAAGGGTCTGGGGCGTTTTCTTTTACGGAATCATCTTCTTCGGGGACATTGGGTGCAGCAACGGATTGATCTCGAGCAGCTTTGTGCAGAGCGCGGCCTTCGCATTACTGAGCAGCGCCGGATCATTGCGCGCGTGCTTTCCGAAAGTGATGATCACCCGGATGTGGAATTGCTACACGAGCGCTCCTCCGCAATCGATCCCAAGATTTCGATCGCAACCGTTTACCGGACGGTCCGCCTGTTTGAAGAGGCCGGCATTCTCGACCGGCACGATTTTGGTGACGGGCGTGCGCGGTATGAAGCCGCACCCGAAGCGCATCATGACCATCTGATCGATGTCGAAACCGGCGATGTTGTCGAATTCGTCGATCCTGAACTGGAGGCATTACAGAAAGTCATTGCCGAGAAGCTGGGCTATCGCCTCGTCGATCACCGGATGGAGCTGTACGGCGTCAAAATAGGCCGCGAGAAGGACACCCCGGCTTGAACAGCCAGGAATTGCGCGACGCGGCAGAACGCGGAGAGAAAACGCCGCTGTCTGTGATAGGCTGGGTCCGGTTTGTCATCCGGACTTTGTGCTTGATCGGCTTGCTGGTGGTCTTTGTGCCGCTGCATTATCTCTACCGCATTTTCAAATACGGTTCGCCCTTCCCGATGCTGTTCCTGCGCTATGCCGGGCGCGTCTGCGGGGCGAAGGTTACCAAGATCGGCACGCCGCTCCGCCGCGATGTGTTCTTCATCGCAAACCATGTCTCATGGCTAGATATTCTGACCTTGGCGGGTGCAAGCGGAACCGCATTTGTAGCGAAGTATGAATTGAGCGAAGTGCCGGTGATCGGGTGGCTATGTAGCCTCAACCGCACCGTGCATGTGAAGCGTGAAAACCGTTTGGGTGTCGCCGAGCAAATCAATGCCCTGCGCGAGGCGTTGGAGGACAATTGGTCCGTAACGATCTTTCCCGAAGGCACCACTACTGACGGACAATCCCTGCTGCCATTCAAAACCTCGATGCTCAGCGTTCTGGAACCGCCGCCGAAGGATGTACTCGTCCAGCCGGTGTTGATCGATTACGGCCCGGTTGGCGAGGAGCTAGGCTGGGTCGGTGAAGAAAGCGGCATCAACAACGCCAAGCGTGTTTTGGGCCGCAAAGGCACGTTCGAACTGAAACTGCATTTTCTGGAACCGTTCAGCCCCGAGGAATTTCGCGGCCGTAAAGCCATCGGCGCCCGCGCCCGCGCAGCCATCGAGGCAGCGTTGCTAACCGCGCTGGGCAAGCCATTGCGCGAATTCAAGCATGATGTGGTACCGGTGCGCTACGCCGCCCCGAAAGATCATCGCGAGCAGATTATCGAGTTGGAGTAGTCCTGCGCTCTAACCATTGATAGCCAGCCGCTTTCGCCGTAAAGGCGCGGCCATATGAAAACGACCACACCTCCCAAGACCTACCGGGTCAAGAGCTTCGGCTGCCAGATGAACGTCTATGATGGCGAGCGCATGGCCGAAATGCTGGCCGAAAAGGGCATCACAGAAGCGCCCGAGGGTGAGGATGCCGATCTGGTTGTGCTCAACACCTGCCACATCCGCGAGAAGGCCGCGGAAAAAGTCTATTCGGATATTGGCCGCCTGACCAAGGGCAAGACGCAGAAAAAGGCACCGATGATTGCAGTCGCAGGCTGCGTTGCGCAGGCAGAGGGCGAAGAGATCAT
The DNA here is from genome assembly GCA_020629385.1 of Erythrobacter sp. GTDB lineage: Bacteria > Pseudomonadota > Alphaproteobacteria > Sphingomonadales > Sphingomonadaceae > Pontixanthobacter. The sequence continues at coordinate 7,475 of JAHDDJ010000020.1, read as the reverse complement.
GGCGCGCGCGCCTGCCGTGTCGATGGTGGTCGGTCCGCAGGCCTATCACCGGATGCCCGCAATGATCGATGATGCGGTGGCAGGTAAACGCTCGACCGATACCGATATGCCCGCCGATGCGAAATTTGCCGCTCTGCCCAAGCGCCGTAAGTCTGCGCCATCGGCCTTCCTCACCATTCAGGAAGGCTGCGATAAGTTCTGCACATATTGTGTGGTGCCCTATACACGCGGCGCAGAAATTTCACGCCCTTACAGTGCCTTGGTGGATGAAGCGAAGAAGCTGGTCGAAGCTGGCGCGAAAGAAATCACGCTGCTGGGCCAGAATGTCAGCGCATGGACCGGCGAGGATGACGCAGGTCGCAAGCTGGGCATGGCCGGTCTGATCCGCGAGCTTGCCAAAGACCCGGACCTCAAACGCATCCGTTACACCACCAGCCATCCAGCCGATATGGATGACGAGTTGATCGACACGCATGGCGAGATCGACAAGCTGATGCCCTATCTCCATCTGCCCGTGCAAAGCGGCAATGACCGCGTGCTTAAGGCGATGAACCGCAGCCATACCGCGGAAAGCTATTTGAAGCTGCTCGAACGGTTCCGTGCGGCGCGGCCCGATCTGGCGCTGTCGGGCGATTTCATTGTCGGCTTCCCGGGCGAGACTGACGCTGAATTCGAAGACACGCTGAAGATCGTCGACGAAGTCCGCTACGCGCAAGCCTACAGCTTCAAATACTCCCCCCGCCCCGGCACGCCTGCTGCGACGATGGACAACCAAATCGCTCTGGAAGTGATGGACGAGCGCCTGCAACGCCTGCAAGCGGCCCTGCGCCGTGACCAGCAAGCCTTCAACGATGCCAGCATCGGCAAAAGCTGCGAAGTCCTTGTCGAACGCAAAGGCAAGCTGGATGGCCAATGGCTCGGCAAATCGCCATGGCTGCAATCGGTTCACTTCACCGGCGATGTCCAGATCGGCGATCTGGTGCAGGTGGAACTGATTCAGGCGGGGCAGCAATCGCTGGGTGGGCGGTTGATCTGAACTGTTGCCGTTTGGTGACTTTCCACCGCTTTACGCCGGAGGGCAGCTTGCCAGCATCCGTAATCGGCGTACATTCCAGCATACATACCAACGGCCAACTTTCGGAGACGCATGGCTCGTAAAGCATCGGGTTCAGGACAGACCTCAGCTGAAAAACTGTCCAAACCGCCGGTACCCCAGCGCGAAATTCGCCGTGCGCAGATCGATATGGACTTTGATGACCAGTCGCTGCTGGTGCCGCTTTACGGACAATTCGATGCCAATCTGGTGCAGGTCGAAAACCGGCTCGGCGTGTTTATTTCCGCACGCGGGGACAAGCTGCATATTGAAGGGCCGGAAGACAGCGTGGCCCGCGCCCGCGATGTAATTCAGGCGCTCTATGATCGCCTGGCCATGGGGCAGGATCTGGATTCCGGCGCGATCGAGTCAGTCATTGCGATGAGCAACGAACCAACGCTGGACGGGATTGTCTCGGGCAAGTCTGACGGCCCGCCCATTATGATCCGCACCCGGCGCAAGACCATTGTGCCCCGCTCTGCCTCACAAGTGGGCTATATGCACCAGCTGGCGCGCGATGATGTGATCTTTGCACTTGGTCCGGCAGGTACCGGCAAAACCTATGTTGCGGTGGCGCAGGCGGTCAGCCAGCTTATTACAGGCAGCGTGCAGCGTCTGATTCTTTCCCGCCCGGCGGTCGAGGCTGGCGAGCGGCTGGGCTTCCTGCCCGGGGATATGAAGGACAAGGTCGATCCCTATCTGCGGCCGCTTTACGATGCGCTGTATGATTGCATGCCGCCCGAACAGGTAGAACGACGCCTTGCCAGCGGAGAGATCGAGATTGCCCCCATCGCCTTCATGCGCGGAAGGACGCTGGCAGACAGTTTCATCATTCTGGACGAGGCGCAGAACACCACCAGAGAGCAGATGAAAATGTTCCTGACCCGTTTTGGCCAAAACAGCCGGATGGTGGTGTGCGGCGACCCGAAACAGGTGGATATTCCTGGCGGCGACCGGATGAGCGGCCTTGCCGATGCAGTAGGCAGGTTGGAAGGCGTGGACGGTATTGCCGTGACGCGTTTCACCGCTGCGGATGTGGTTCGGCATCCGATCGTTGGCCGTATTGTCGAGGCTTATGAGGGGCCGGATGCTTGAAACTTAGGTCAGACGGACAGAATGCGTGAACGTCGATATCGACATCGAAGACTGGCCCGCCGGTAAGTGGGAAACACTCGCCGAACGCGCCGCGTCCGCAGCTATATCTCAGGCACCTGAACTGGCCAATTCTCGGCTAACCACGAGTCTGCTCTTCACCAGCGATGCCGAAGTCCACACTCTCAATCGCGAATGGCGGGATCGGGACAAGCCGACCAATGTGCTGAGCTTTCCGATGCTGGAGCGCGCCGAATTGCTCGACCTTGAGGCAGAAGGCCCTCCGGTCATGCTCGGCGATCTTGCTCTTGCTTACGAGACTTGCGCGCGCGAAGCCGCCGAAAAGGGCGTTCCGCTCGATCATCATGCGGCGCATCTGATCGTTCACGGATTGCTGCATCTGGCAGGGTATGACCACGAAACATCGCCCGAAGACGCCGATCATATGGAAGCGCTGGAAATAAAGGCTCTTGCGCAAATGGGTATTGCAGACCCATATGCGGACAGAGATATTTAGGAGTACCCACGAAGGGCCATGCCCGACATCGACAATTCCGCCGGAGACGCGGACAGTAGAAACGGGCTTTGGCCCGCGCTCAAGAAACTTTTCCGTGCCGACGATGGCGACCGTTCCCTGCGCGAGCAGCTGGAAGACGCCATTGACGAGCATGAGGACGAGAACCCCTCCGAAGACGAGACAACCAGCGGTAACGGCGACTTGTCGGGTGTCGAACGGCAAATGCTGCGTAATCTGCTGCATTTCAGCGAGCATGACGCCGATGATGTTGCCATTCCGCGCGGCGAGATTATCGCGGTTTCGGCCGATGCGACATGGGAAGAACTGGTCGATTCCTTCTCCGAAAACGGCCATTCGCGCATGCCTGTATATCGCGGGCAGCTCGATCAGGTCATCGGGATGATCCATATCAAGGACGTATTTCCTTATCTGATCAAGGACAGCATCACCCCGCCCAAGGACTGGACCACGCTGATGCGCCAGCCGCTCTATGTGCCGCAGTCACGCGGGGCGCTGGACGTGCTCGCGGATATGCGTGCGCGCCGGGTACACCTTGCGATTGTGGTCGATGAATTCTCCGGCACGGACGGGATTATTACCATCGAGGATCTGGTCGAGGAAATTGTCGGCGAGATCGAGGACGAGCATGACGACCTTCCCGAAGAGCTCATCAGCCCCATCGGCGACGGCATGTGGGATTGTGACGCCCGCGCGGAGCTGGACGATGTGGCCGAACGTGTTGATCCGCGCCTCGCCGAAGTGGAGGAATCGGTCGATACGCTGGGTGGACTGGCCTTCGTACTGGCAGAGCAAATTCCGTCGGTCGGCGACACGGTTAAACACCCTAGCGGGTGGCAGATCGAAATCACCGCAGCCGATGAGACACATGTCAAACGCATGCGTTTGCACCCTCCGGTCGAAACGGAGAATGCACCGGACAGTTGAGAATCGTTCTCAATGTGCGATTTTTTGCAACCTTCTTTGAAACCGAGCGTTACAGCGGCATCAGGAGATATTGATGTCCACACGCCGCCTGCCTCCCCTGCGCGCTTTGGAAGCCTTCATGCGCACTGTCCGACTTGGTTCTGCACGCGCTGCTGCCGAGGAGTTGGGGCTTAGCCCATCGGCTTTGTCGCGCCGGATTGCCAATCTGGAAGACTTCACAGGCAAGAAACTGTTCACCCGCGCCAAACAGGCGATGCAGCTTACCGATGAAGGACAAGCGTTTCACGATGCGGTCGCACCGCATCTGGAAGCGCTGGCGATGGCCATCGAAAACCAGTCCGAGAACTTGTCGCTGCTACGTTTGCGTTTGGGCGTATTGCCTCTCTTCGGCAGTCAGCGTCTGTTCCCGCATCTCGGCGAATTGCGCAAAAGGCATCCCTTGCTGCATATCGATATCGATACCGGCCCGCATCTGGACGGACGCGTGGGCGACACGCTGGATGCAGCAATCATCCTCTCGCAAGGCCCTGACACCGCCTTCCACGCGGTCCGTCTCGACTACAATATGGTTCACGCCATTTGCAGCAAGGAAACCGCAAAGGCGCTGGGCGATACACCTGACCCCGACAAACTGGCAAAGCAGACCTTCCTGATTCACAACGAACTTCCAGCCAGTTTTCAGGCGTGGAAACAGGCGCTTGGACTGGAAGGGATGGAACCGGCCGCGATCGACCATTACGATTCCGGCCAGTTAATGCTCGAAGCCGCTGCACAGGGGCTAGGTATTGCGATCATGCATGATGACCATATGCGCCGCGCCGCAGACAACCGGCTCGCCCATCTGTGGGACAAGGAAGTCGAAAGCCCCTATAGCTATTGGTTCATCTGCAAGCCGCAAGCATTGGAAAGCCGCCCGGTCCGTCTGTTCCACGACTGGCTGGTGCGCGCAGGACTTTAAGACTTTTCCGGTTTTAGCGGGGCATGCGCGCAAGGTTCGGTACCTGACCCACCCGGCCCCGGATGTGTCTTGTCCGGTTCGCCGCACTCCAGTTCGGGTTTCAGGATCGGATCATCATCCTTGTCGAGCAGGTCGAACGCTGCCTGATCTTCATAGGCGGCAATCCATGTCAGGCAATCGGCCAGTTTGCGAATGCTGTGTTTGGCACCCGCGCTGGCGGAGGGGTTGCAATTGATGATCACCGCATCGGCTGCTGGCGGAGCCTTGTAACGGCGCAGCAGGCGCAGGAACTCGCCGCGCTCAGCCACCGATATACGGTTCATATCATTGGCCATAGGATCGCCGCTGAAGAACGGGGATGTGTTGAACACAAAGGCCCGGACACCGGGGTTTTCGATCGAGATTTGCGTTGCCAGTGCGCCGCCCAGTGAATGGCCGGTGACTTCGATCGGCACATCCTGATAGTTTTCGCTGTCCAGATGTGCGCGCTCGGCGGCATAGACCATACGCGCGCCTTCGCGCTGGCTGTCACCTAGCGAGCCGGAGAAGATGTCCGATGTCGAACCAAATTCGGTGCCGCGAAAGGCAACAACCCGGGCTAGAAGCTTGCCCTTCTCGCCATTTACCAGCTCGTGCCGGTCAAATACCGAATAGGCCAGGCCGCTTTCGTCATTGTCCATGGTTTCGCGCTCGAGGAACGCAGGCGGGAGGACATCATACTTGTCCTCATCCTCATAGGAATTGGAGGACAGGATCGCGTAAGCATAGGTCTGGACCGCAGCCTCGCGCACAAAGTCGCACCATCCGCCCGGCTCCATCCGGCACGGGCTGCGCGACTGGGTAATATCGGGATAGGGCGTGATGCAGCCCGCCAGCGCCATGGCACCCGCCGCTGCAAGGAAGCCGCGCTTCATCGTCCTATCCCGTGTAGCGCTAGATCAGGAAACCGTAGCTTTGACGATTTTGCCCGGGGTCGCTGGTGGTTCGCCCTTGGGCAGCGCATCGACATGTTCCATGCCGCTCTCGACCTGACCCCAAACGGTGTACTGGCCATCAAGGAAGTGGGCATCAGCAAAGCAGATGAAGAACTGGCTGTTTGCGCTGTCCGGCACCTGTGTACGGGCCATAGAGCAGGTTCCGCGCACATGCGGTTCAGCGTTGAACTCGGCTTTCA
>JAHDDJ010000020.1:0-1596 GCA_020629385.1 Erythrobacter sp. | reverse complement strand
CGGGCCATAGAGCAGGTTCCGCGCACATGCGGTTCAGCGTTGAACTCGGCTTTCAGGTCGGGCTTGTCGCTGCCGCTCATGCCGGTGCCGGTCGGATCGCCGCCCTGCGCCATGAAACCGTCGATTACGCGGTGGAACACCACGCCGTCATAGAAGCCTTCCGATGCAAGTTCGGTAATACGCTCGACGTGGCCCGGTGCCAGGTCCGGGCGCAGCTTAATGACGACATCGCCGCCGGAATCGAGTGAAAGGGTAAGTTTCTGATCTGCCATTTGGGGAATTCTCCTGTTTGTCTGGCCGCCGATATAGCCACTCATGCGCCAATGTCACCCGTGCGCGCCCGTGTGACGCTTGCTTTTCACATTTCACTGCTTAGACGAGCCCCATGGGCAACGACGTGCATCATGATGATCCGGAGCTGATGGTGGCCGATCCACCCGCCGATGATACCGCACGCCCGGAAGACGTCCGCCCTGATGACCGCATCGATGACGAGCGGATGGATGAAGAGAACACGCTGAAAGCGGACTATGTCCGCTCGGTCCGTGTCGCTCTGGACGCCGGTGACAAGAGCGAGGTCTATGACCTGGTCGAGCCGCTCCACCCGGCCGATATCGCCGACCTTATCGAACTGCTCGACAAGGATGAGCGTACGCAGCTTGCCGCAGCGATCACCGACCTTATGGGGTCGGAAGTTGTTGCCGAACTGAACGATTATGTCCGCGAGGACATGATGGAAGCGCTGCCTGCAGAGGCAGTTGCCCAGATCGCCGAACAGCTCGAAACCGATGACGCCGTCCAGCTGATCGAGGATCTGGACGAGCCGGACCAGCAAGCCGTTCTGGCGGAACTGGACGATGAAGACCGTGTCGCCATCGAAAGCGCGCTCGCTTACCCGGAGGAAACCGCCGGGCGTCTGATGAGCCGCGAGGTTGTCGCGGTGCCCGAACATATGACCGTCGGCAGCCTTATCGACTTTCTGCGCGATGATGCCAGTTCCGGCTCCTACCTTGCCAACGATTTCTACGAAGTCTTTGTCGTCGATCACAAGCATCACCCGGTCGGCACCTGCCAGCTCAGCTGGATCTTGCGGACACCGCGCAATATCGCGCTGTCCGATGTGATGAAACGCGACCAGACGCTGATCCCGGTTACGCTGGATCAGGAAGAAGTCGCGCTGATGTTCCAGAAATACGCGCTGATTTCCGCCGCCGTGGTCGATGAAAGCGGACGTCTGGTCGGCCAGATGACGGTCGATGACGTGGTCCACATCATCTCCGAAGAGGCCAGCGAAGACGCGCTGCTGATGTCGGGTGCCGGCGAAGGCGATATTAACGAGCCAATTCGCGATGCGTACGGTTCGCGTGTTCGCTGGCTGATCGCCAATCTCGGCACGGCACTGGTCGGCAGTCTGATCATCGCCGCCTTCGGTGCCGCGATCGAGAAGCTGGTGGCGCTTGCTATTCTGATGCCGATTGTCGCCAGTATCGGCGGCAATGCGGGCACGCAGACGATGGCGGTTGCCGTCCGGGCCATCGCGATGAACCAGCTGACCGAAGCCAACACGATGCGCATATTGTGGCGCGAATTGCGCGT
>JAHDDJ010000301.1 GCA_020629385.1 Erythrobacter sp. | reverse complement strand
TCGAACGCAAAGTGCGCGAACGCATGGAATGGTGGGACCGCAAGCGGAAAGAGCTACGAGGCGGATGACTCCACCACGCTTCGAAAACTTCATCGCGATTGACTGGTCCGGCGCAGCAGGCGAACGCCATGCGGGGATCGCAATGGCAGTATGCGATGCGAATGGCGGCCCGCCGGTGCTGGTAGAACGCGGTGCAAAATGGTCCCGCGCCGAGGTTCTGGAAATCTTGCGAACCGATCTACCGGACAACACGCTGATCGGGCTCGATCTGGGCATCGCGCTGCCCTTCGCCGATTGTGGCGGCTATTTCCCGGCCTGGTCTGAAAGTCCCCGTACTGCTCGCGAACTTTGGGCTCTGATTGACGACATTTGCGCCGATGATCCGCATTTGGAAGCGGGCAGTCTGGTCGATCATCCTGAGCTTTCACGCTATTTCCGCCGTCATGGGGGGCGCGAAGGAGACCGTTTTCATGCACCCGATGCGATTCACAAGCGGGGCCGCTTTCGCGTAACCGAAGAGGTTCAGGCCGACATGGGCTGCAAGCCTTACAGCAATTTCAATCTGGTGGGCGCGGCACAGGTCGGAAAGTCCAGCCTCACGGGTATGCGCATGTTGCATCGGTTGAGGGGCGCAGTACCTGTCTGGCCAATCGATCCGCTGCCTGCGCAAGGGTCGGTGATTACCGAGATTTATACCGGCCTTGCTGCCATCGAAGCAGGCCGCAGCGCAGGCCGCTCGAAGATTCGCAACCTGAACGAATTGAATGAGGCTTTGGCCCGGCTCAATTCGCCGCCAGTCGCTGGTTCAGGCGCAGTGGATGATCACAGTTCCGATGCTTTGCTGACCGCTGCATGGTTGCGAAAAGTGGCAAATGAACCACGCAGATGGGCGCCAAAAGCGCTTACTGCAAAAATTGCTGCAACTGAGGGCTGGACCTTCGGCGCATTTTGATACAAAGGGCGCTCCACGATTCAGGCAGCGATCCGATTGGCGCTGCTGATGGGCCGGCTTAGCTCAGTTGGTAGAGCAGTTGATTTGTAATCATCAGGCCGCGGGTTCGACTCCTGCAGCCGGCACCACCCTCCTCTTGTCGTCACCCTCTTCCGCGATACCCCTGTACACCTTGATCCGGCACCCATAGACCTGCGGGCGGTGCGCCTGTTTGCCAGAACACGTCTATCGGGATGCCGCCGCGTGGATACCAGTAACCGCCAATGCGCAGCCATTTCGGCTTCATTTCTTCCGCAAGTCGCTGGCCGATTCCTACCGTCACATCTTCGTGAAAACCGTTGTGATTGCGAAAGCTGCCGAGAAACAGTTTCAGGCTTTTCGATTCGACGATGGTGTCTCCCGGCGCATAGTCGATCACCAGATGCGCAAAATCGGGCGCGCTGGTTACCGGGCACAGCGAAGTAAATTCGGGCGCGGCAAAGCGGATCAGATAGAGCGTATCCGGCCTTGGATTCGGGACATAGTCGAGCACCGCCTCTTCAGGAGAAGCGGGCAGCGCACTTTGCTGGCCAAGGAATTGGACGTCGGGGCTATTCTGGGAAGGTGTGTCACTCATGCCGCGCTGATGCCGTGATCGGACAATTCGCACAAGTCATCTGTGGCAATCGGCGAATTCAGAGACTATTCAGCGCGGCCTCCGCTCAACCATCCAGACGATTTATGACACCGCGCTTTCTCTTCTCCGGTTTCCTGTCAGGCATTGCCCTGATTATCGCATTGCCCGTAGTGGCGGCGCCCGGTTCGGTGCGCGATTTCCAGCTGCGCCCGACACCTACGCCGACTGCCACCCAAGAGGCGCAAGGTCCGGTGGATACCGAGGGCCCTGTCCGCCGCGCACCGCGAATTATACCGACCGATCGCCCTCTGCCCGAACCGGTCCAGCTACCGACACAAAGCCCGCCTGAAAGCACCACAACGCCGGTTGTCCAACCTACGCCAACCGCTACGCCGAACCCGCGCACACAGCCCCAGCGCCAACCGTCTGCGCCCACGGCAGAGCGCCGCGCACCTACGCCGGCCCAATCCTCCGCGCCGCAGCCAGCAGATGGATCGGAGCAAGTTGCTGACGGGACAGCAGATGCCGCTGCACCGATTACCACGTCTGCACCAAGCACCGATCTGTCTGCTCTCCCGACAACGGATGAGGACACTGGCAGCGGCATGATGTCCGGATTCTTCAGCCAACTTTGGTGGCTGCTCGCTCTCATCGCTGCGCTCGCTCTGGTAGCGTTGGTCTGGTGGAAGCGTAACGGGCTCGTGAAGGCAGGTGCGCCCGAGATTGAGCCACCGTTGCAGCGTGCAACACCGGATGAAGTACCACCAGCTCCACTTCCCGAGCCAGCACCCCAGCCTCGCACCACAACCGCCGCGGCTTTGGGCACCGCAAAAGTCCCGGTTCAGGTAAAGGCTGAAGCGCATTCTTTGAGCCGGAGCGTGATGAACGCCACGCTGGCCTTCAAGCTCGACATTCGCAATCTCGGTACGCAAACCATGCGCGACATCATCGTCAAAGCAGACATGGTCACCGCGCATGGCAAAGCGCCAATGGACCAGCAACTGGCCACGGCTACGACGGATTTGCCCGTATTGTCGACCATTGCAGCGCTTGCCGCACGCGACACGCAGACGCTCTCCAGCGAATTGCGTTTGCCAGTCAATGCAATCAAGCTGATCCCGCAGGGCCGCGCATTCGTGTATGTGCCGCTGC
>JAHDDJ010000300.1 GCA_020629385.1 Erythrobacter sp. | reverse complement strand
ACATTGGCTGGCGAATTGGCGAGGCGTTCTTTCACTTCGTCAATCGCTGCGAATTTCCGGCTTTCATCCACCTGAAAACGCATTTCCGGCGTGTTGATCATAGCGGGCATGGCAGAACGCAGCTCGGTCACCGATTGGCCCAGCTCCGCAGCAGAAGTCATCAGGCGGACACCGGCATAGAGCGCATCGTCAAAACCGTAATATTCATCGGCAAAAAAGACATGACCGCTCATTTCACCCGCCAATGGTGATCCAGTTTCCTTCATTTTGGACTTAATCAGCGAATGGCCGGTCTTCCACATCACCGGTGTGCCGCCATGCTGCGCGACATGATCGAACAAAGCGCGGCTGGCCTTCACATCGGCGATAATCGTGGCGCCGGGCATCTTTTTGAGCAGCGCCTCGGCGTAGATCATCAATAACTGGTCACCCCAGATTACCCGCCCTTCACCATCAATGGCACCGATCCGGTCGCCATCGCCGTCGAAAGCCACTCCGAAATCGAGGTTCTTTTCCGCGACGAGCGCGCGCAGGTCTTCCAGATTGGCTTCAACAGTGGGGTCAGGATGATGGTTGGGAAAGTTTCCGTCGACATCGGTAAACAGCAAGTGATGCTCCCCGGGCAGACGGGCGGCGAGCATTTCGAGCGCGGGGCCGGCAGCGCCATTGCCCGCGTCCCAGCCGATCCTGAGGCCGCCGAGAGCGGCGCTATCGAGCCCCTGGAGCGGGACCAGCAGACGCTCGACATACTCCTCGAGGATCTCGCGATGCTCCGACGTTCCCACGCCGTCGATCCAGTCCCCTTCGGCCGCCATCCGTCCGAGGGTGAGGATATCCTCCCCGAAAAACGGACGGCCCATAAATACCATTTTGAAGCCGTTGTAATTGGCGGGATTGTGGCTGCCAGTTATCTGAATGCCGCCATCCACCTCTTCGGCTGAGGCTGCGGCGTAGTACAACATCGGGGTCGCCCCCATCCCAACCCTTACTACGTCGCAGCCGCTTGCATTGAGGCCTTCGACCAATGCGCGTTCAAGCATCGGGGAGCTGGTCCGCCCGTCATAACCAACCGCGACTTTAGAACCGCCAGCGCGCTTGATCAGAGTCGCAAAGCCGCGCCCGATGGCACGAGCATCGTCCGGCCCCAGTGTTTCGCCGATGATTCCGCGGATGTCATATTCGCGAAGAACGGTGGGGTCGAATTGATGGGACATTACGGATCCTGTTTCTGGTCGCCCGAAGGGTAGGGCAGTTCATTCAATAGCAGATCGCGCGCGGCATTGGCTTCATGCACCTGCTCATTGGTGCCGCCGCGATCAGGATGCACCATGGCAAGCAATTGCTTATGGGCGCTTAACACTTCCTCCCGCGTGGCGTTTTCACGCACGCCAAGCAGCTTGCGAGCCCGGAAAAGAGCCTGCGACCGGGTGCTTTTTGTCTGCATCAATTGCCATGGCCATTTGCCGAAAAGGAGACGGCAGGCGACGCAGCCCAACGCGGCAAAGAGCAGCAACTTGGACATCTGCTACGCCAGTTCCAGCGTGGGTTCGGCCTTGGCGATTTCAGGCAAATGCAAGCTAGCGAGCATCGAGCGCATTTCCTGCCGGGCGACCAGATGGCTCGTACCCAGCTCTCCCAGGTGCCCCTTGTCGAGCAGCGTCAGGCCGGAGGGAAACAGTTCGCGGTAAATCACGCGCTCCGACAGCCCCTTGGCGACGCGGAACCCGGCGCGCTTGCTGAGTTCATTGAGCGCTTTTTCGATACGCTGCATATTGCGCGCCTCGACATGGCCGGTGCGGTTGCGCACCACCACCCAGTCGATCTCCTTGCGCTTGGCCATGGCACGGGTCTTGCGGGTTTCCCAGATCAGCTCGGCATAGAACGACAGGCGGCGCACTTTAAAACTTTCCGCATCGACTTGCCCGATCAGATCGAAATCGACGAAACTGTCATTCATTGGCGTAACCAGCGTATCCGCCTCAGTCGCGGCATGGCGGGCAAACTCGTCATCACGGCCCGGCGTGTCGATAATCAGAAAGTCGGCGCCTGCGCCCTTCTCTGCCGCCATGGCGTCAAATTCTTCCAGCGTTTTGCCGCGAAACACGCTGCAATCGGCGGTTGGCAGATCAATCTCGCGCTTGCCCATCAATTCCGTGCGGTTCTCGAAATAGCGGTCCATGGTGCGTTGGCGCGGATCGAGATCAATCGCGGCCACTTTCGCCCCGCGATAGGCCAGCGCGACCGCCACATGGACAGCCGTGGTCGATTTGCCTGTGCCGCCCTTTTCATTGGCGAATGTGATCCGGTGCGGCGTTTTGGACAAGGCGGTGATCCCTAATATGGTTGTTTTGCCCCGGCCTTACCGGCTAGGACGACAGCGCAAACACTACCGGAGGCCCAGCAGCCGTGCAAACCATCAAACACCTCGAAATGTTGAGAAATACAATCGGGGAACTGCGTAGTTCGGGCAAGACAATCGCTTTGGTGCCCACCATGGGCGCGCTGCATGAAGGGCATCTGACGCTGGTCCGCGAAGCAGCAAAGCGCGCCGATGCGGTGGCAGTGTCGATTTTCGTCAATCCCACGCAGTTCGGCCCGAATGAAGATCTGGACGCCTACCCCCGGCAATTGGCCGAAGATTCTGCGATGCTGGAAGCGGAAGGGGTTGCGGTATTGTGGGCACCTACGGTCGAGGAAATGTATCCCAAAGGGTTCGCATCGAGCATT
>JAHDDJ010000299.1 GCA_020629385.1 Erythrobacter sp. | reverse complement strand
GAAACCATTGCTCTGGGTGAGCGACCGAAGAGCTTCAGCCAATGCGCGGTGTGTCACTCGGTCGAGCCGGGCGAGAATGGAATGGGGCCGACACTGGCGGGCGTGTTTGGAGCCAAGGCCGGTCATATCGCCGATTATGCCTACAGCACTCCAATGCGCGAGTCCGGTATTATCTGGGATGAAGCATCCCTCGACGCCTATCTTGCCAATCCGCAAGGAGCCGTTCCCGGCACCAAGATGAGCTATGGCGGCTTACGCGACGAGCAAAAGCGCGCCGCGATTATCGCCTATCTCAAGACGCTATAGGGGCGCCCGGCGCGGCGCCCCTGAATACGCATTCGCTTTCAGCCGCCTTTGCGGGCGCTTTCCACGCTGGCTACCACGTCAGCGGGCCATGTGACGGGGAATTGTGTTTGCGGGTTGAAGGTTCCGCCCTGATCTGCGGCTTCGGCTGCGGCGATTTCCTCAGCGGTGAGAAACTCGCTCGGTTCCAGAGCGAACACGTCCAGACCGCGAGTGATTTCGGTGCCGTAGATGCGGCCCTTGTACCAATAGGCTGACCAGTACCCGCCGGTCACCAGTTGGTCTTCATCAATCGCTCCGCGATCGAAATAGGCGATTTCGAATGGGTTAGCAGCATCGGTAAAATCGATCACGCTGATGCCGCCCTGATACCATGCCTGCACGAAGATATCGCGGCCCGGAACAGGAATAATCGAGCCATTATGGGCGACACAGTTTTCCTTGTCGCCTTGCGGCGCGGGCAGCTTGTAGGTGCTGCGGAATTCGAGCTTGCCGTCGACAATCTCGTAAATCGCGTTTGCGCCCCAATTGCGCGGGTCGCTGGCCTGACAGCGCGGACGACCGCCGCCGCCCCATTCATCGGTGAACAGCACTTTGGTACCGTCATTGTTGAATGTGGCGGAGTGCCAGTAAGCGAAGCCCTTATCGACAACTTCGTCGATCCGCTTGGGTGCGCGCGGGTCGGTAATGTCGAAGATGATGCCATTGCCCGAACAGGCACCCGCCGCGAGGTTCAGCGAGGGGAACACGGTAATGTCATGACAGTGATTGGTGGAATTGGTTTCCTGCGTATCTTCGCCGTGGTCACCACCTTGCCACAAGCCTGCCAGGCGGCCCGTTTCCGGATCAGCAAAGACGGCGGGACTATCGACAATCCGCGATTTTGAAGGATCGGCCAGCGGGATTTCGATCACATCGATGCGGAACAATGCAGTGCGGTCATCGCCCGGCACGTCTCCGATACATCCCGCCAGCTCTTCCTCTTCACGAATGCGCGAGGTTCCGGAATTGTAGACGATCAGCGCATCTTTGGTTTCGGACACGACCGAATGGGTGTGAGAGCCACGGCAGGTCTGGACCTGTCCGACCTGGATGGGATTTGTGACATCCGAAATGTCGAAAATACGCAGGCCGCGGAAGCGCTCTTCGCTGATTTTCTCGGGCACTCCCTGCAGGCCGCAATCGACACGGGCGCGGGTGTCCTGGACACTCATCAGCAGCAAGTCGCCGACAATGGAGACATCGCCTTGGCCGCCCGGACAAACCACCGAACTCACAAGATTTGGCATGCCGTCTTCGCCCAGGCGGTACATGTTGAAGCCGTGGTAATTCCCTGCGACCAACAGGTCGCCGCTGAATGCCATATCGGTGTTGGCGAAATCGAGTAGTGGTCCGCGCTTGGCAAATTGCGGCTTTTTCTTTTCCTCGTCAACATCACGCGGGTCGGCCGGTTTTACCGCGTCTTCATTGGCCGCTGCTGCCATATGGGCCGCGTGGTCCGTACCCGCTTTGCCATCGGCCATTGCGTGACCTGCATGCGGATCAGCCTTGTCCTTGCTCTTGGACTTGTCCGCATCATCCTTCTTGATTTCAGGACGTAGTTCACCGGGATTGGCCGGGTCGAAGAATCCGGTGGGTTTGGGCAATGAGGCTACTTTGCGCAGGTTCAGGATCGCTTCACCCGCATCGGTCAGGCCGGCTTTGAGCGTTGCACGCGGATCATCGGACAGGCTGGCGAGGATCGCATTCATCCGCTCGATCTCGGATGTCTGGTCGTTCTTCACCTCGTCTGTGAACTCAAGGAAGGTGGGGTCCGATGCCGTGCCCGGCTGGCCGATCAGATCATCCACCATGTCGATTGCACCTTCATGGTGGCGCACCATCAATTCCAGAAACAGGCGGTCGAAATTCGTACCGCGCGATGCTGCAAGCTGTGCCATCTGGGCCGGGGTTGCCATGCCCATCATGCCCATATGGCCGGCATGTCCCATGCCTTCCATTTCCAGTGGCTGACCTTTGTCGGTTAGCCACTCGGTCATGAATTCCATCTCGTCTTTCTGGCTCGCATCTATCCGCCCGGCGAGTGCGACGATTTCGGATGTGTTAGTCCGTTCTTCGACGAGCGCCGCCATATCAACGGCCTGCTGGTGGTGCACGATCATGCCCTGCATGAAGGCGACATCGGCCGGGGCAAAACTGGAATCCGCCAGAGCTACTGCCTGTTCCGGCGTCAATTGCTGCGTTGGCTGGCCCGGCGCACCCGGTTTCAGGATGCGCGCTTCCTGCGCGAGAGATGGCGTGCTGGCGAGTAGCGCAGACGCAGCGACGGTGAGTGTGAAACGTGTTTTGGCTAGCATGATCAGACAGTCCCCTAAACTTTCAGTCTCGACGGTGCTGGCGCGGATTGGTTCCCGTGCCAAGGGCGTT
>JAHDDJ010000298.1 GCA_020629385.1 Erythrobacter sp. | reverse complement strand
GAAACACCTTCTGCGACGCGTTGTAAAGCCTCATCCAGTGTCAGGCGGATGACAGGCGTGCCTTTGGGGAAAGCGGATAGCAACCTGCTGGGGAAGGCGGCCGAGAGTACGATGAAGTGGCCTTTGTCATCCTTGGTCCGGATCAAGCGGCCAAAGGCTTGGGCAAGACGGGCGCGGATCATCCGGTCGTCATAGCTATTACCGCCGCCTGCCGCGCGCCGTGCACGGTGGAGAATACTTGGCTTGGGCCAGGGCACTGCCTCCATAACGACGCAGCGCAGCGATTCGCCGGGAACATCGACTCCGTCCCGAAGCGCATCGGTACCGAGAAGCGATGCGCGCCGGTCATCCCGGAAAATATCGACCAGCGTGCCTGTATCAATCGGATCGACATGCTGCGCGTATAGCGGCAATCCGGCTCGTGCGAGCCTGTCCGCGATACGGCCATAAACGGCGCGCAGGCGCCGTATTGCGGTGAACAGGCCCAGTACTCCGCCATCGGCAGCTTCGATAATCCGCGCATAAGCTCCGGCGAGAGCAGGCAAGTCGCCCCTCTTGATGTCCGTAACGATCAGCACTTCTGCGCGATTGGCGTAGTCGAAAGGGCTTTCCGATGAGGAGGTGCGCGGATGCAAATCAATATGGGGTGTGCCGCTGGCGGCAATCGCAGTTTGCCAATCGTCACCGTCAGGGCTGCGGTCGGTCAAAGTGGCCGATGTCAGCATGACGCCATGCGCAGGTTCGAGCACGATTTTGGCAAAGGGTTTCATCGGATCGAGCCAGCGCCGGTGGATGCCGATATCGTATTCTCGCGCTTCGGACCGGTCGACAGCGAACCAGTCGACAAATTCGGGGTCCGCCGGGCCGCCAAGGCGGTTGAGCAGCGCTTCCCACGCCGCCAGCAGATCCACGCGCCAGCCTAGGGAATGGCGCGCACCTTCGATCCGAGCACGCCCCTGTCCATCGAGCCAGTCGGGTGCATCCTCGACAATAGCCTCCAGCCGCACTCCCAGCTTGACGAGCGGGTGGCGGATCGAGGCGAGGGCGGCTTCTGCCTCACCCGCCAATTGCACCAGATCGCCGGGCAATTGCGCCACTTCAGTCTCGATGCCGTACCCTGCCTCCTGCCCGCCACTTTCATCGCGGGTGTAGGTGAACGACCGCACCGAAGCGAAAAGCTTTTCGAGGGTGCCGAACGCGTCCCCGTCATTGAGTCGTCCGAGCCAGCCGTCGGAGGGGAGCGTCTGAGCAGCCTTGATTGCTGCTTCGATGGCTTCGCCACCCGCTTCGTCATAGCTGGCCACATCAGCGAGGCGCGCGGCGAGACCACGTCTGCGGCCCTTCGCTTTGCGTTCCGGGCCAATGATCCATCGGCGCAGTTCTATCGCCTCTTGTCCGGTCAAGGCAGCGGCAAAAGTTGAGTCCGCAGCCTGAAAAACATGATGTCCCTCGTCAAAAATGATTCGCGACGGTCGCTGGGCATGGTCGCGTCCGCGTGCGGCGTTGATCATCACCAAAGCATGATTGGCGATGACCAGATCGGCCTGAGCCGAAGCCCGGGCGGAGCGTTCGATGAAGCATTTGCGGTAATGCGGGCAACCTGCATACACACATTCGCCGCGCTGGTCGGTCAGGGCAGTGACGCCGCGTTTATGGAACAATGTGCCGAGCCAGCCCGGGAAGTCACCGCCGATCATATCGCCGTCGCGGCTGAACGATGCCCAGCGCGCCACCAATTGCGCCAGAATCGCGGCCCGCCCACCGAAGCCGCCTTGCATCGCATCTTCGAGATTGAGCAGGCAGAGATAATTCTCCCGGCCCTTGCGGATGACCACAGGCTGCGAGCCGTCGGCCCGCTTTTCCGGCCAGGCGCGCGCACTTTCGCTTCGGAGCTGCCGCTGGAGGTTCTTGGTGAAGGTCGAAACCCAGACTGTACCTTTGGAGATGCCGGACCACAGGGAGGCCGGTGCGAGATAGCCGAGGGTTTTGCCGATCCCTGTACCGGCCTGTGCCAGCAAGACATGCGGCGTGCCTTCCCGGCTGCGAGGCTGGAATATCGCGCCCACGGATTTGGCGTAACTGCGCTGACCTTCGCGCCTTTCGGAACCGACACCCGTCAGGTGGTCCAGCTGCGCTTCAACATCGGCTTCTGACAAACTTACCTGTGCGGGCTGGGGGCGTTCGGGCGCTTCCTCCCATTCGGGCAGTTTGGCAAACAGCCACCGTTCCGCTTTTTCCGGCTTGCGGATATGCGGGGCGAGTATCTGCGCCCAAGGCCAGCGCATTTTGGTGAGTGACTGGAGGCTGGACCACGCGCCATCGCGCTGCGCCCAATTTTCGCTTTCGCACGTTTCCAGCATCGCGCCTGCCGCCAATTGCAGCAAGGCTGGCACCGCATCGTCGCTCTCCGGTGGAGAGAGGTCCAGCGCCTCGGCCAATCCTTTTGGTGTGGGTACGCAGAAGCGAGCGGGAAAGACAAAGGCGAACAATTCCAGCAGATCAAGGCCGGAAAGGTCAGGATAGCCCAGTCTGTTGGCCACCAGCGGAGCGTTGATCAGCAATAGCGGCGTATCGGCCGCTGCCATGATCGATTCGCCCTTTGATACCCCGCGCGTGTTACCATTGGCATCGCGCAGCCAAGTTCCGGCATGCGACGCATGAAGGGCAGGGAGGGGGACCGGTTGCGGCACAAACCTGCGATAGAGCTTTGGTGGAATGACGCGCAAGCGCTC
>JAHDDJ010000297.1 GCA_020629385.1 Erythrobacter sp. | reverse complement strand
GATGCGGTGGAGGAATTGTGCAAGATCGCGGAAGAAACCGGCGCAGCAACTGTCCACGCCAACCGCCATTACGAACCATGGTGGCGCAAGGCGCAGGGCAGGCTGGCGGACAAGCTGGATTTGCAGCTTTATGACGGCAATTTCCTGCTGCCGCCCGGGTCGGTGACAACCGGATCGGGCACGCCGTACAAAATCTACACGCCGTTTTCGAAAGCGACGCTGGCCCAATTCCCGCCGCGTGATGCATTGCCGGAACCGGAAACCCTGTCATCGCCGGAAAGCTGGCCGGCAAGTGACACTCTGGAAGATTGGGCCTTGCTGCCCACGAAACCCGATTGGTCGGGCGGGATTGATGCGTTCTGGCAAGTTGGCGAGGCCGCCGCGCAGGAGCGACTTGCAGAATGGGAAGACCCGGTCATCGATTATGACGAGGCGCGCAATCTGCCCTCGGTCGACAAAACCAGCCGCTTGTCACCGCATCTGCATTTCGGCGAAATCACGCCGGTACAAATCTGGCATCGGCTGAAAGACAAGCGCAGCCAAGGTTGGAAGACCTACGAGAAAGAGCTGATCTGGCGCGACTATGCGCAGAACGTTATCTGCGAGACGCCAAGCTATGCCAAGCAAAGCTATCGCGAGGATTTCGACAAGCTGGAATGGCGCGATCCGGACAATGATGCTCAAGCCGCCGATGATCTGGAAGCGTGGAAACGCGGGCGTACCGGCTATCCCATTGTCGATGCCGGGATGCGGCAATTGTGGCAGACCGGATGGATGCACAACCGCGTGCGGATGATCGCTGCGAGTTTTCTCATCAAACATCTTCTGATCGACTGGCGTGTTGGCGAAACATGGTTTTGGGACACGCTGGTCGATGCCGATTATGCCAGCAATGGCGCCAATTGGCAGTGGGTTAGCGGCACGGGTGTCGACAGCAACATGTTCGTGCGGATCATGGCGCCGCTCAGCCAGTCGGAGAAATTCGATGCAGCAGGCTATATTCGCGAATATGTGCCCGAATTGGCCGGTCTGGACGCGCCCTATATCCACGACCCCGAGGAACATGGCTGCAAGCCGAAAGACTATCCGTCAAAGATCATCGGTCACAAAGAAGGCCGCGAACGGGCGCTGGAAGCCTACCGCGCCATGAAGGGTTAGGCCTTTGCGCTGCCCGGCAGCTGGCGGGCAAGCAGAACGCCGACCAGCGGCATGACGACAGCAGCGATGCGCATCCACATCGGGTGCGGAAACATCATCGTGGTCCACACGCTCATCGCGGCGATGAATAGACCGATGATCCACCCGAATTTAACATTGCCGCTGATTTTCATCGTCGTCCATGCTCCGGCGAGCGATCCAAGCGTCCACGACGCGACAACCGCGACCAATGCACCTGTAGTGATACTCTCCATGATCTTCGCTTGATCTGCCGCATTGGTGATGTCTAGGCCAGCAGGCGGCGGATAAATCTGGTGGCCGATCATTTGCACCAACGACACTGTCAGAATGGCGACCACCAGCCCTGCCAGGATCGACAGCGCGTCTCTTACGACCGGATTAGACATCACAATTCCCCCTCAATTGTTGGTGTGCACAGATCTTACCATGCGGTGCATAAACAGCAAATCGGTCCATGGCTTGCGGCGCGGGGTGCTCCGCGCCATAGGGGCGATATGAATGCCGAGAGCGGAACGAGAGGGCGAGTCCTGCTGGAGGGGGGTGCACGGTTCGAGCACCGGCCCGGCCTGTTGTCGCGGCTGATTGCGCCGACATTCCAGCGCATGGTGGACCGGGTGGATGCCGGCTTGGCGTGCGGGTCTATTCTCGCACATTTGCCTGATAATACGACCCGGTTGCTGGGCGGTCGTGCGCCGGGGTTCGACGCAGAGGTTACCATCCATGACTGGCGCGCCATGATGCGGCTGGCCTTCAACGGTTCGGTGGGCTGGTATCAGGCGTGGGAAGCGGGCGAATGGGAAAGCCCCGACGCCGTCCAGATTTTTGCCAATTTCAACGATAATGCCAAAAGCCTCGGCAGTACGGCGCGGGCTAAAGGGCCGTTCCGCTGGGCAGCAGCTTTTGCCCATTGGCTTAACCGCAACAGCAAGTCCGGCTCCGCGCGAAACATCCATGCGCATTACGATCTGGGCAATGATTTTTACACGCAATGGCTCGACCCGACGATGAGTTACTCGAGCGCGATTTTCGAAGGCGAGAGGCGCTCGGCTGATGATCTTGAGGCAGCGCAACATCGAAAATGGGAACAGCTTGCGAAGAGATTGGGAAATCCTGAAACTCTTCTGGAAATCGGGTGTGGCTGGGGCGCTCTTGCAAACCATTTTGCCGAAAGTGGGTCGCAAGTTACCGCTATCAGCCTGTCGGACGAACAGTTGCAATGGGCGCGTGACAGACACAATCCGTCTATCCAGTTTTGCAAGCAGGATTACCGCGATGTCGATGCGCAATTCGACGCGATTGTCAGTGTCGAGATGGTCGAAGCCGTAGGGCGTGATTACTGGCCCAGCTATTTCGACTGCATCGCGCGCAACCTGAAGCCGGGCGGACGGGCGGCCATACAATTTATCAGCTTCGATGACGAACTGTTCGATGCTTATGCAGCCGGTGCCGATTTTATTCAGGCGTATATTTTCCCCGGCGGCTTGCTGATCCGGGAAAGCGAATTTCGTAAACTCGCCGCAGAACGTGGGCTGAAGTGGGAAGATCAGCATGACTT
>JAHDDJ010000296.1 GCA_020629385.1 Erythrobacter sp. | reverse complement strand
ATATCCAAATGAAGGCGAAAGTCGTGAGGTTTGACTTTAAGCCGGTAGGCGCTCAAGCAAGGGAATGACCGGTTAAACAAAATCGGCAGGGCTCGCTTTTTTTAAAACTGTAAAGAAAGCACTCGATGCCAGCCCAACCCAGTATGGAACGGAGCAAGACGCTCCGCCTTTTCACGATACTCCTTCTCTATGCAGGCCAAGGCATTCCGCTGGGTCTGTTTGATTTTGCGATCCCGGCTTGGATGGCGGTCAATGGCGCGAGCGCACAAGATATTGGCTTTGTGGTGGCGATGGTCGGCATTCCGTGGAGCTTTAAATTCATCGCTGGCATGGTGATAGACCGATACACGCTGCTTTCGATGGGCCGCAGACGAATATGGATTATCGGCGCGCAAGCGGTCATGATGGCTTTCCTGATCGTCTTCGCGATTGTCGATCCCGCGCCGCGTGATGTGCTGCTGCTTGGGATTGCTGCTCTTGCTGTCAACACAGCGGTAGTGTTCCAAGACGTTGCCGTGGATGGATTGACAGTTGATATCTTGCAGGAGGATGAGCGCTCTATTGGCGGGGGCCTTGCAGCGGGTGGTCAGATATTAGGAATGGCGGCATCGGCGTCCTTCACAGGGGCTATGATCTACGCCTTTGGCATAAGCGCCGCCTACCTTGCCTGCGCACTATTGGTGGCTGCTGTGACGGTTCACATCGTGTGGACGCGCGAACGCACGGGAGAGCGCCGCCTGCCTTGGTCCGCTGGCGAAGCTCAGCCAGTGAATATTGCGGCCCAGTCGAACAATTGGCTGCCCCTGCTTTTGGAGGCTTTGAAGAATACACTGACCGGCCGCAGCTTTTTGTGGTTCACATCATTGCTGACCACCGGCCTGACCTATGGGATATGCATTGTCGCAGTGCCCTTGATTGCCACCGGTTTCACCGGATGGAACGAGGAGGAATTGGGATCGCTCAACGGCACAGCTCAGCTGCTTACTGGGGTGATAGCGATTACAATCGGCGGGTTTGCCATTAGCAAGATTGGCGCTCAGCGCGGGCTTTGGATTTTCCGTTCCGTCTTCATCGCTTTGCTGATTTGGATGGTATGGTCTGCGGACAATTGGACAGACCCAAATATTTTAATCGCTTTTGTGATGGCATGGACGCTTCTTTACTCCCTCACCGGGATCAGCGGCGTTGTCATCAATATGCGGCTCAGCCCGCCAAAGATTGCCGCGACGCAATTTTCAATCTTCATGGCCGTTTCCAACATGGGCATCAGCCTTGCGGGAATATTGATCGCAGGAATTGCCGCCCTTTCTGAACCAAAGGCTATGCTTATGCTGCTCATCGCGGTGCAGGCTGTATCTGTGGTGATCTTGCTGATTGCGAAATTCCCGACAGAGCAAATCCAATCGGCAGAAGTTTTGCAGAAAGCTGAGGCAATTTAGTGGCAGAAAAACTAGCTCCTCCGCGCGCAATCAGCTTTCTGAGTGCGAGCCTTCTCAATTTGAATGGGATGATCGGCGCTGGCATTTTTGCTCTGCCTGCCTTGCTTTATGCGGGCGTGGGGAGTTTCGCACCAATTGCAATTTTGCTCTTTGCGATCCCTACCGCTTGCCTTGCGCTGGCGGTTTGTAAGCTCTCGACCGTGTTTGACCAATCCGGCGGGGTGCAACTTTATGTCGAGACCGCGTTGGGCAAGTTTCTAGGATTTCAAGTCGGCTGGCTAGTCATTTGTGGGAGCGCCGCAGGAAGAGCCGCCAATTTCATCGTTTTGTTGTCCTATCTGGCGGCCCTGTTTCCGGTATTTGGCGGACCTATTGCACAGCCATTGACCATGTTAGCTTTGATCGCGGCAATGACTTTGCTTTGCGTTGCGGGTACCAAGGTTTCGGTGGGCGGTTTGTGGGTGGGAACCTTGTTCAAGCTGACACCTTTGGTCCTGCTATGCGTTGTGGGGTTCTGGGTAAACGGCGTTCCGACACAGGTGAAGTTTCCGGACTTTTCCGGCATAGAATCGGTGGCCTTGCTGATGGCTTATGCCTTTTCTGGATTCACCACAGCAGCCGGCTCAGCCGGTGAAACCAAGGACCCTCGCAAAACGATTTACCGTTCTGTCATTGCTGGTCTGGTGGCCGTTGCGATCTTCTATGCATTTGTTCAGTGGGCCTATATCGCGATTGGACCAGAGGCGGCAGAAACAGACGCGCCCTTGGCCGCTGCGGCGCAAAAAGTGTTCGGTGGTTGGGGCGTTGTGATGATCAGCGTCGCAGCTATCTTCTCGGTCGCGGCGAACCAGCTAACCGGATTTATCACCTATCCACGGGTTCTTTACGGGATGGGTGATCGCGGGTTGCTGCCGCGCTTTTTCGCGCATGTCTCCCCGCGCTTTCTAACCCCCGATTATGCGATCGTGACATATGGCATCGTTGTGGCCGCCATCGCTTTGTCCGGAACATTTGCCCTACTCGCGGTGCTGCTGGTCGCCGCTGAACAAGTCCTGTTCACTTTGGCGCTCATTTCGCTGGGTGTCTTATGGAAAAAGAACTTTCGAGGGCTTAAAGACAGCACTGGGCCGCTATGGCTGCTTATCGTCCCGGTCGCAGTGGCGATGACTGCTTGGCTGTCCTTTCAAGTACCGGCAAGCGCTATTCTATCAACTGCGGCTATGCTGGGCATCGGTGCAGCGCTGTATTGGGTCGCAAGGCGAGGGGTGATGCAGCAAAATGCGCGGTCTGCTAAAGAACACTGAA
>JAHDDJ010000295.1 GCA_020629385.1 Erythrobacter sp. | reverse complement strand
AGGACGGCACGATCTACGCCGTGTCCGACAGCTTTTACGGCATGCAGCCCACGATCTTTCATATCGACGTTTCGCAAACTCCAGCACAGATTGTGGACGCACTCCGCGTGACCCGCGAAGGTCAGCCTGCGCAACTGATGGACATGGAAGGCATCGCTCTGGACGGTGAAGACGGCTTCTGGATCGCCTCTGAGGGTCGTTCGGACCGTCTGGTGCCTCACGCGATCTATCACGTGGCGTCCGATGGCGCGATTGAGGATTATATCGCGCTGCCAAACGAACTTTTGGCGGTTGAAATGCGTTTCGGGTTCGAAGGTGTCACGCGCGTGGATGACATGCTTTATGTCGCTGTACAGCGGGAATGGCGCGACGATCCGGCAAACCACGCCAAGGTTCTCGGCTACAATCTGGACACCGAAGAATGGTCGGTGATTCATTACGCCAAGACTGAACCAGCAACAGGTTGGATTGGACTGTCAGAAATCGTCGCATATGGCGATTTCATGTACTTCATCGAACGCGACAATCAGCACGACACCCGCGCTTTGACAAAGATGATCACCCGCGTGCCGATGTCGGCCATGGACGACATGGTCGCCTTGGGTGAAACGCCTGCGGTGCTAGAGCCAGAACTGGTCGTGGATCTGTTGCCTTATCTGACATCCACGGGCGGCTATGTCCTCGATAAGGTCGAAGGTCTGGCCATCGCGACCTATGGCACGATGTGGGTTTCTACAGACAACGACGGTGTCGACGACCATTCGGGTGAGACGATGTTCTTCCCCGTGACCATGGAATAAAGCTTCGCTTCATGACGTCGATGAGCCCCGCCGCACGTTGCGCGCGGGGCTCATTGTTTTCGCATTTGAATGGCCGCTCTCGTCATACCCGCCGCACTAAGAAACGCACGTCGCGGCAACTGCGAGACAATGCTGCGTCAGCAACATGCCCAAACAGCAATGTCGGGATTGTCCCGCACCGCGGAACTCCACCATCGTCCTGGCCAATGACGCCTGAGCGGGACTTAGCTGCCATTGGATTTCTCAAAGTGGATGTCGGCTTTGGGGACACACAAAGAAATCAACTGGTCTCTCCTTTTGAGTATTTGCTTGGGGGAGCCGGTAATTCAGTGCAAAAGAGAGGCTATGCCAATTATGGCTTTGATCCGAGGTAGCTTAGTAGCAAAGCACCGGGCTCGTAACCCGGGGAGCGCGGGTGCAAGTCCCGCCCTCGGACCCAACAGAGATACGAATGGCTGAGCAACCGGGCGAGAAATACGCGTTTTTTAATCTTGCAAAAGCCCTTAGCGCTGGAAGCAGCAAGAAAATCCAACAATGGCGCGATGTTCTTGCCGCAATGAAGGCAGGCGACCTCACTGTCGGCAGTCGCACACCTGTTTCAGGTATGCCGAAATGGGCGACGCCCGAAGTGGCTCGAGGTGGGTTTGCGACTACAGCATACGCCGCCGGTGGAAAACTCAGACGACACGAGACTGCCATGTTGGAAGAGTTGGGTCATTCAACATCCGACATCTCATGTGCACGCCTTGCGCTCAACAACTGGCACCTGACCGACGAGGGCCTCAAAAAACTTAATCAGCAAGCAATGTCAGGCGAGTTTGCAGCCCAGACCCCCGAAGAAACGGCGCTGCTTACGGTCTGTCTTCTATTGGAGCATGATCCGGAAGCTGCGGAGATGATCCTATCTGAGATCACGCCCTTTTTTGATCGATTGAGATTCTACCCTGTGCCCGGCGCGGCACGAAAAACGGACGGAGCGTTTGTACGCACAGTTCAAGACGTTCGAGACCAGCTTAGCGGTAAGGTGCCTCGAGAACAGATTGTCGTCCAACACAACACTCTTCTGCGTTGGATTCCGCTGTACGACCGCCTGATCGATCTTCTCGCGGACCACGGGTCGGATGGATGGGATATGCGTGCAGATGATTGGTGTGCCGATTACGAACAGGCTCTTAACGTGCCGACGGCGCAACGCTGGAAAAAGAAGACCGGACAGTTCCAAAGGGCTCGGCGCGCACTGCTCGCATTGAAGACCGGTGGCGATCTCAAAGACAATGTGCAGACAATCATTGAGCGGCACCGGTCAAAATATGGTGCAGCGGAAGAGCGGCGTACGTTCCGCCAAAATCAAGCAGAGCAGGACGTAAATGTCTGGCATGATGCTGTCGCGAAGATCGTGGCAGTGCGCCTAAGCAAGTTACCGCTCGATATAGGCATTGCCGATCCAAGTAGCGTCGCCGGTCCCATTGGATCGGACGAAGAAGTCGTCGGTGGTCCGTCAGGTGCCCTGCTTCCGCGAAGTTTTGAACGTGGCATTCAATCGGCTAAGATGGCGCCGATCGACGAGCTTGTTCAAAGCGGGCAGATCGGAGCACCTGAGGTGCTGGCCAAGGTTTTGCCCCAGATCACGTCGAGCATCTATGCATCGAACCTTCCGACGGACGCCGAAACTGGAGTTTGCAGTGCCCTTTACCGTGCGTTCAGCAACCGGCGATCCCTCCTCCTGTTGAATTTGGAGTCGCAGGTGAGGCTTGAGGAACTGCCGTGGGCACAGGCTCTTTTGCGGCGTCGGAAAGGCGGGCACGACGCATTGGAAATCGCTTGCCAAGCGCTGAAAGAGCTTGTGCGCTTGTCCTTGACCCATTTCCCTCACGTGATCTTTCCCAACCCCCTGATTCAGGAGTTTTCGACGTTAGCAAAACTCGCAGACTTAGATATTCCGTTCA
>JAHDDJ010000294.1 GCA_020629385.1 Erythrobacter sp. | reverse complement strand
AGGGTGTAGCGTTGGATAAGTTCAAATCGCCCATCGGGACGCTCACCGCACAAGGCAATGCTGCCCAATTCATAGCGGTCGGCCAATGGCGGCAGATGCGTCCGCGCTGTGTTCATCCACGCGGTGCGATCCGCCTCGGGCAAGCGTCCGCTCAGCGTCAGGTGGAACCTGAATTCCTCCATCACATAAGGATAGCCCCACTCCAGCATCAGAGCCTCTTGGCGCGCACTCAGACCCGCGCTGCGACGTCGCGCCTGTTCGGTGTCGGACGCGGGCGCGCGAAAGGTATCAAGGTCGCACACACATGCACCTGCGACCCGTTCCAACCCAGTCAGATCACCCGTCGGGGTCAACGCCAGAAACCCGCCCAATGTCGTCAGCTGCAAACCACTGCACCCGGCAGGTGGGCAGCGCCCAGCCAAATCTGCTGTACTTGCCTGCAACTCATCCAGCGTATGGCCGTCCGACAGCCTGAACGGCGACTTCAACGTCCCGTGAAATCCGTACTTGCGCGGTGTCATCGTAATGTCATCCAAACCGGGCACATCTACCTGAGGGGTGGCGCGGCCTGTCCGCACATCCCATCCCAGCCAAGTGGCCCCAAAACTTGCCAACGCATCATCGATTGGCGCGTCATAAATTGCGAAACGAGTGTAAGTCATGAATTATCCTCTTAGGCCTGCTGATATGGACTACTCGGATGACACTTCTATGTCAGACGACCTTTGCCTCGCTAATGCACAACTGGTCTTACCGGATCAGGTTCTGACAGGATCCATCACTATTGAGCAAGGGAAGATCACCGAAATTGTCGAAGGCGATCACAAACCAAGCGGTAGCGTGGATTGTGCCGGGGATCTCGTAATTCCCGGTCTGGTCGAGTTGCACACCGACAACCTCGAACGCCATATGGAACCGCGCCCCGAAGTGGACTGGCCGCACTTGCCTGCGCTGATTGCCCATGATGCAGAATTGGCATCGGTCGGGATCACCACCGTGTTTGACGCCTTGCGCGCGGGATCCATCCATTCAGGCAAAGGGCGCTACATAGATTATGCTCGCGCGGTCGCCGACGAACTTTGGGCGGCCCGCGCGCAAGGTGTGTTCAAGATCAGCCACTTCCTGCACCTGCGCGCAGAGATTTGTTCTGAAACCCTTCTCGAAGAATTGGCCCGTTTCGCACCCGATGACCGTGTCGGGATCGTCAGCCTGATGGACCACACCCCCGGTCAACGCCAGTTCCGCGACCTGACGGCCCTGCGCACCTATGTCGCAAAGAAACGCGGCATGGATGACAACGACTTTGCTGAACATGTGGCGAACCTGAAAAGGTTGCAGGCCCAGTTTGGCGACATGCATGAGAAGGGCGCCGTGTTAGAGGCCAAGCGGCTGGGTGCGGTTCTAGCCAGCCATGATGACACGACCCGCGAGCATGTTGTGACGTCGCAAAGCAACGGCGTTGGCTTCGCAGAATTTCCAACCACTCTGGAGGCCGCACAAGCTTGCCAAGACCATGGTATCGCCGTCATGATGGGTGCGCCCAATGTCATCCGTGGCGGGTCCCATTCCGGCAATGTCGCCGCAATGGAACTGGCGCAGGCCGATCTGCTGGATATTCTATCATCTGACTATGTGCCGGGTGGGTTGTTGATGTCCGCCTTCCGCATCGCGGATGTCTGGGACGATCTACCACGTGCGATTGCGACAGTGACCCGGACACCGGCACTGGCGGCGCGATTGCCGGATCGGGGTAGCCTGCAAACAGGTTTTCGCGGTGATGTCTTGAGGGTGAATAACAACCAAGGCACCCCGGTGCTGCGTGGCGTTTGGGCGAAGGGTACGCGCATCGCCTGACACCGGTTCTGTGTCCACGGGGTCGGCCATAAAGCGGTTTGTACCTTTGTCTTGCTGTTACAATTTCATGTTCCGCTCTTGCGGGGGATCCGCTGCATCAAGCGCGCTTTGACCCCCGAATTGATAGGAAAGAAATATGACCGTTCGCACGCTACTTACGATGTCTTCACTCACTTGTTTGGCGCTGCCAGCCATTGCACAAGACATGAACTTCAACCGGATTGCGTCGTTTCAAGTTGCCGATAACCTGCCCGAAGCCGAAGAAACCTCGGCCGAGATTATTGCGGCCACCGCCGATGGGATGACGCTGGTCTATACGGACAGCCCCGGAGCCTCGATTGGCTTCATTGACATCACTGACCCGGCGAATCCGGCCCCTCTAGGTGTGTTTATGCCGGAAGGAGAGCCGACATCCGTTGCCGTGATCGGGAACTACGCGCTTGCCGGCGTAAACACGTCCCAAAGCTACACAGAGCCATCGGGCTTTCTGGTGGAAATCGACGTGACGACGCGGCAAGAAGTCGGTCGCTGCGATCTGCCCGGTCAGCCAGACAGTGTCGGCATCGCACCTGACGGATCTTTCCTTGCTGTTGCGATCGAAAACGAACGTGACGAAGACCTAGGTGATGGCCGCGTCGGCCAGATGCCGGCCGGTTCCGTTTTCATGGTTGATCTGACAGCCGAGGGCCTGATCTCATGCGACACGGCCCGCGTCGCCGATGTGACCGGCCTTGCCGATGTCGCCCCCGAAGACCCGGAGCCTGAATTCGTGTCCATCAACGGCGAAAACGAAGTCGTCGTGACGATGCAGGAAAACAACCACATCGTTGTTCTATCTTCTGCGGGTGAGGTCCTCAGCCACTTTTCCGCCGGTGCAGTCACACTAGAAGGCGTCGATA
>JAHDDJ010000293.1 GCA_020629385.1 Erythrobacter sp. | reverse complement strand
TTCAAGCGCGACATCGTGATCGACATGTGGTGCTATCGCCGCTTCGGCCACAATGAAGGCGACGAGCCCAAATTTACCCAGCCGATCATGTATGACGCGATCCGCGATCACAAAAAGGTCAGCTATATCTACGCCGACAAGCTGATCGGAGAAGGCGTGATCGAAAGCGGCGTCGCCCCTGCAATGCGAACCGAATTCGAGGCTTTGCTGCAGGGAGAATTCGACGCAGCAAAAAGCTACAAGCCCAACGAAGCCGACTGGTTCGGCGGACGCTGGGCCGGTCTCAACAAACCGGCTGATCCCGAAAGCGCACGGCGTAATGTTGAAACCGCAATCGACAAGAAACTGTTCGACAGCCTTGGCCGCACACTGACAACTGTGCCCGGCGATCATGATGTCCATCGGACTCTGAAACGTGTGATCAAGGCGAAAGCGGACATGTTCGACAGCGGCGAAGGCTTTGACTGGGCAACCGGTGAAGCGCTCGCCTTCGGCAGTCTCGTGACCGAGGGTTACGGTGTTCGTCTGTCAGGGCAGGATTCGGGCCGCGGAACATTCAGCCAGCGTCACGCTGTCTGGATCGACCAGAAGACCGAGGAAAAATACATCCCGCTGTGCCAGCTGCCGCATGGCAAGTTCGAAGTCTATGACAGCCCGCTATCCGAATATGGTGTGCTCGGCTTCGAATACGGTTTTGCGATGGCTGATCCGAAAACACTGACCCTTTGGGAAGCACAATTCGGCGATTTCGCCAATGGCGCACAGATCATGATCGACCAGTTCATCGCATCGGGCGAGGCGAAATGGCTGCGCGCCAACGGCCTCGTGATGCTGTTGCCGCATGGCTATGAAGGTCAGGGACCGGAGCACAGCTCTGCGCGCCTCGAACGTTTCCTGCAGCTCTGCGCGAATGACAATATCCAGGTCTGCAATATCACCACGCCGGCCAATTACTTCCACGTACTTCGCCGCCAGATGCTGCGTCCGTTCCGCAAGCCGATGGTTATCATGACCCCGAAAAGCCTGCTGCGCCACCCGATGGCCAAGAGCAGCGCCGACGAGTTCATGGGCGATCATCACTTCATGCGGATCAAATCCGACACGAAAGACATCGCGGACAAGGATGTGAAGCGCCTGGTCCTGTGTTCGGGCAAGGTTGCCTATGATCTGATCGAAAAGCGCGACGAAATGGGTATCGAGGATATCTCCATCGTCCGGATCGAGCAGCTCTATCCCTTCCCCGGCGAACCTTTGACCGTCCGCCTGAAACGGATGACCAATCTGGAAGAGATAATCTGGTGTCAGGAAGAACCGGAAAATAACGGCGCATGGACCTTTGTTGATCGTCTGATCGAAAAATCTGCACGCGACGCGGGTAAGGATATGCGTCCGATCTATGTCGGCCGCGAACCCGCCGCCTCCCCCGCCACGGGCCTCGCCAAACGGCACCAGGCCCAGCAGGAAGCGCTGGTCAGCATGGCGCTCGATCTCGCCAATGTCGGCAAGACCGCTAAAGTCACCACCAAACGCCCACCAAACGCGAAGAAGGGCTAAGGAACACATCTATGGCTACTGAAATTACAGTCCCCGCACTTGGTGAATCGGTCACCGAAGGTTCCATCGGCGAATGGCTGAAACAGCCCGGCGATGCTGTCGCCGTTGACGAGCCGATTGTCAGTCTGGAAACAGACAAGGTGGCGGTCGAGGTCCCCTCGCCCGTCGCTGGTGTTATCAGCGAGTTAAAGGCCGAAGTTGGCGACACGGTTGAAGTCGGCGCCGTTCTTGCGCTGGTCGAAGAAGGTGCCTCTGCTGCAGCCGCACCCAAGAAAGACGCAGCAGATGCCGGTCCGGCAGCTACCGAAACTGCTGCAAGCGATGCTGCGCAAACGCTTTCGCCGGCCGTACGTCGTGCGGTGCTGGAACATGGCATCGACCCCTCCACCGTGAAAGGCACTGGCAAGGATGGCCGCCTGACCAAGGAAGACGTCATCGCCGCTGCCAAAGCCAAGGGTGACAGCCCTGCCCCGGCGACCAAAGCCGAAGCCAGTGCCGATGCGCCTGCTGCCGCTGCTCCGACAGGTGCGCGCAATACCGAGCGTGTGAAGATGACGCGTCTGCGCAAGACGATTGCGAAGCGCTTGAAAGGTGCGCAGGACACTGCCGCGCTTCTGACGACATTCAACGATGTCGACATGACTGCGGTGATCGAGGCACGGACCAAGTACAAGGACCTGTTTGCCAAGAAGCACAATATCAAGCTGGGCTTCATGGGCTTCTTTGCCAAGGCCGCACATCTGGCGCTGAAAGACGTGCCAAGCGTCAATGCACAGATCGACGGTGATGACATTGTTTATCACGACTATGTCGACATCTCGGTCGCTGTCAGTGCGCCCAACGGGCTGGTTGTTCCGGTAGTGCGCGATGTCGACAAGAAGGGCTTTGCCCAGATCGAACAGGACATTGCCAATTACGGCAAGGCCGCACGCGATGGCACGCTGACCATGGAAGACATGCAGGGCGGCACCTTCACCATTTCCAATGGCGGCGTGTTCGGTTCGCTGATGTCGACCCCGATCATCAACCCGCCGCAAAGCGCCGTTCTCGGCCTTCACCGGATCGAGGATCGCCCGGTTGTCGTGAACGGCGAAGTGGTCGTACGCCCGATGATGTATATCGCGCTCAGCTATGACCACCGCCTTATCGACGGCCGCGAGGCGGTTACCGCGCTGAAAATCATCAAAGAAGCAATCGAAGATCCGACCCGGATGCTGATCGA
>JAHDDJ010000292.1 GCA_020629385.1 Erythrobacter sp. | reverse complement strand
GAACCAGTTGATCGCAATCAGCACCGCGCTCGCGCATAAAGTCAGCAAAACCTTGCGGTTGGTCAGCGCCGCGATGATCTCCGCGCCCTGTTTGCGGAACGCCACGATCAGCAGACAGAAAGGCAAAGTCCAGATAATCCGCCAGCCGACAAATTCGAAGGGCGGGACAGAACTGACAAGAATCAGATAAAGCGGCAACAGCCCCCAGATCACATAGGCCGCCAGCGCTGCGGGCAGCCCAGAAGGTGTAGTTTCGGGGGACTTGCTGTTCATCGCCGAGCCTTAGGCGGGGCAATGCAGCGCCGCAAGGCTCGTTTCGTCGACGATTTTACATCCGTTCGTCGCAGCTTTTCCTTTCTGACAGCGCTGTTGCAAATCGTTCAGGAAAGTCTTCGTATTTATGAATGCGCCGGACGAGATCACTGGATCCAACGCCCGACTACATGAGAATGCGAAAGGATCGAACCATGAAAACTCTAAGCCTGAAAGCCGTTTCCATCACACTTGCAGCGCCTGTTTTGGCAATGGCAGCTCCTGCTTTGGCCGCCGCCCCGCAAGTGTCGACAAACGCCAACGCAGCAGCGACTCACAACGTCGCGCCCGCTTCGGTTATTGCCGAGCACCATCGCGGCAAGCATCGGGGTTGGAAGCGTGGTCGTGGCAATCCGCATCGTTACACTGGTGGATACGGCTATCGCGATCGTGACTACGGCCAGCCGGTATATCGCGACACACGCATCTGGCGCGGCCGTGATGGTCGTTACTATTGCCGCAAGGAGAATGGCACCACCGGGCTCTTGATCGGTGCAGCCGTCGGCGGTTTGATCGGAAACGAGATTGCCGGTCGCGGTGACAAGACGCTCGGCGCAATCCTTGGCGCTGCTGGCGGTGCCATCCTTGGCCGCTCGATCGACCGCAGCAACTCGCGCTGCCGGTAAGCCTGCAACTATATGATCTTCCGCTACTCCCACCGGTAGCCGAAGCACGGCCCCACCGAGCCGTGGAAGGTGCCTGATCGCTCTCCAGGCGGTCAGGCACCTTTTCTATGGGAGGTAAGGTTTTGGATCAGACATTTCCCTAAAAGGGACACCGGGAATTTTAACCCTGTTTGGCAGCATTTCGTTAACCCTGCGCGGGTGAGGAGGCGGCATATTCAGTTTTTACCGGAGTGTCCCGATGTCCAAACGCCTTCTTGTTTCTGTTGCAGTTCTGCCCCTCTTTGCTCTCGCTGCCTGCGGCGACAACGCCGGTGAAGGCGAGGGAGGTGCAACCGATCCGACCAGCGAGCAAGCTTTGAACGATCAGATCATGGTCGATCCGGATCTCGCCAACCAGAATGAAGGCAATGCTGCTCTGACGGGTGGAGGTGACCAGACCATTCCACCTGAGAACATGACACCGGAAGCCATTCAGGCGGCCAAGGACGCCGCTTTTGCTCTGGTCGGCGGCAGCGAAGGCCTGAAAGAACTTCCCGCTCCGACCCAGTATGGTGCCGAAATTCCGGAAACCGCCGGATTGACAGCAGCAGCGCGCGCCGCTGCAACGCCGGGAGGAACGGACTGCGCAGCAGGGGTTGAATATTCCGCAGCTTGGGCGGCAAAACTACCGGCAATCTTCCCTGTCTATCCCCGCGGAACCACCAAAGAAGCTGCGGGCAACGACCAGGGCAATTGTTCGCTGCGCGTGGTCAGCTATCTGACGCCGGTTCCGCTGAACGATGTTCTGACATTCTACTATAGCCGCGCAACCACGGGCGGCTATTCGGCCGAGCACGCCACTGCTGCGGGTGACAACATTATCAGCGGCAGGAAGGGAAATGCATCCTTCGTCGTTTACGGCCGCCGTCTTTCGTCCGGCCTGACCCAGATCGAACTGGTTACCGGCGGCAAATAAGCGAAATCAGGACTGGCTGAGCCCGACGCCAATCGTCGCGCGCGGCTGGTCCATTTCGGTACTGGCGACCGGATAGGCGCAATAGTCAGCTGCGTAATACGCTGCCGGACGATGGTTGCCGGACAGGCCCAATCCACCAAACGGAGCGCTGGATGATGCGCCGTTGGTCGGGCGATTCCAGTTCACGATGCCTGCGCGGATATTGGCCCAGAAACGGTTGTAATCCTGCGGACTACCGCCGATCAGCGAGGCTGAGAGGCCGAAGCGCGTACGGTTCGCCTCGACGATCGCTTCGTCAAAATCCTTGACCTTGATAACCTGAAGAAGCGGCCCGAACAGCTCCACATCGGGCCGGTCCTGCATTGCCGTCGTGTCAATAATAGCCGGCGACAGGAATGGCAGATCGTTATCCGGCCGGGTCATGTGGCGGATCGCCTTGCCGCCATTCGACAGGAAATAAAGAAAGCTCTCTACAAGCTGTTCCGCCGCCGCATTGTCGATCACCGGCCCCATGAACGGTGCAGGATCGGCAAAAGGTTCATCGACGATAATTCTGGCGATGAGCAGTTTTACCTCGTCGAGGATCGCATCATACATGCTTTCCTTGATGATAAGGCGCCTGGCGGCGGTGCAACGCTGACCGGCACTCGTGAAAGCGGATTGTATGATCAGAGTCGCTGCATCGGTGACCTTGGGCGTATCGATGACGACAATCGGGTTGTTACCACCCATTTCCAGCGCGACAATCTTGCCCGGGTTGCTGGCCAGCTTCTTGTTGATCGCAATTCCTGCCTGAGCCGAACCGGTGAACAGAACACCGTCAATCCCGCGATGCGCAACCAGCGCTTTGCCTTCTTCCGGGCCGCCGACAAAGAACTGCGCAAC
>JAHDDJ010000291.1 GCA_020629385.1 Erythrobacter sp. | reverse complement strand
GGCAGTTGGCCTGTCTTCAGCTTTGTCGTGAGTGTCTTACGCGCACCGGCCCAGTCCTGCTTTTCCGCCTGCAGACGCAACAACACATCCTGCGTCTCAACATGCTTGGGCTTGATCGCGAATGCCTTCTCGGCCAGCGCCAGCGCTGTATCCGTATCACCTGCTTCCAGCTTTTGCTTCATGATCCCGCGGACACCGACAAACCGTGTTCGCTCATCTTCCAGCAGCTTGCGATACGTCTGTTCCGCAGTCGCCTTATCGCCCGCCATCTCCGCGGCCTGCGCGGTCAGCAGGTTGGTCAACTCGGGCCGCTCAAGGAACTTCTCGGCGCGGTTCGCCTTGGCCATCGCCAAACGTCCTTCGCCAGACGCCAAAGCCATCATGCCCTCGGACAAGGCCTCAAACCCCTTGCGTTCGCGATTGCGCGAGAAGTAGCGCGAGATTGCCGTCTCGTCCCCGTTCAGGAACCGGAACGTCGCAACAGCCAGACCGATCAATTTGAACGCCAGCCAAATCAGGGCAACCAGAACAATAAACCCGATCACCAGTTCAATAACGGACAAGGTGGCCGACACGCCGCCCACATCGAACGTCGCACTGCCATCCATATCAAGCAGCAAGGTTGCCCCGTAGGTCGCTGCCATGACAGCCACAACGAAAGCCAAAATCTTAATAAGGGACCAGAGCATCAGGGCAGCCTTCGGTTATTGATAGGTTTCAGACAGGGTGGCGATGGCATCAAGGACATCGGCGCGCGCTTGGGCCGCTGCCGTCCAATCGGTCATCTCCGCGCGGGCCACTTCCGGCAGCGCGTCGAGTTCAGCCAAAGCATCGGCCACGCGACCCTCTTTCACAGCCGCCTCGGCACGGGACAGCACCGCATCAGGGCCATCGCCCTCTTGTGGCGTGGTGGACCGGACATCAAACTGGCTGCGCAGGAACCCACCCAGACCACCGGCATCATCCGACAGACCCTCGGCACGTGCCGTGGCCAATGCCGCACGTGCCGCTTCGGGGAAGTCCGCAACAAGTGCGGCGTTCGTCGCAACACCCGTCTCCGCAGCTTCGGCCAGTCCAGCAGGCAAATCCGCATCCGCCAGATCGCCCAGCGCATCGGCAAAGGGTGCGCCAGTCTCGACCGCGGTGGCGACACGATTGATCGCAGCGCGCGCTGCCGCTGCTTCGGCGGCAGCAAGCGCTTCTTGTTCAAGCCGCTCCGCCTCCGCACGGGCGGCAGCCAGATCAGCCTCGGCCTGCGAGGCGGCCGACATCACAGCGTCCTGCTGCGCATCCAGTTCGGCGCGCAAGGCGTCCAATTCACTTTGGTAGGCCGCCAGCGCGGTGTCAGACAATGTGCCATCGGACAGGGGCTGACGCTCCAGCACGCCAATCCGTTCCTCCAGAGCTGCAGTTTGATCGGCCATTGAGGCCGTGGCAGCATCAAGCTGTGCGGATACGTCAGCGATCTGGGCCTCAAGTCCCGACAGATCCGGCGCGGGCGCGTTTGCAATTTCATCGCGCAAGGCCGCAATCGCCTGTGTCTGTTCGTCCAGATCGGACGCCGTTGCATAGGCGGGCCCACGACCCCCCGTATATTCCGAAATACCGTAGCCGATGGCACCTGCGGCAACGCCACCCAACAATAGCATGAAAAAGCTCGTCCCGCCGGATTGCGGCTCCGCTTGGGGTGCAGCAGGCGGGTCAGCCACCACAGGATCATCCAGAGTATCCACGTCCGACGGGGCATCTTCCCCGACAACCAGATCATCCTCGTCATCAGGGATATCGTTCAGATCGTCCTGACCGTCATCCTCGGGCGCAGCGTCGGTTGTGTCTGAGGTAACTTCGGCGTCGGGCGTCTCAGACGACAGGATTTCTGCGTCTTCAATCGCGTCTACAACCTCGGACTTGTCGCTCTTGCCTTTAGACGATTTCGCCACGTCATTCACCCATTCACTTCGTCCGGAGCCTGCATGCTCACCGCAGCACTGTATAGCGGCGCTGACAGACCCTCAAGCGATCAAACCCCGAACGGCCTGCGTCATTGCGCCTGCCGTCGGGGTAGAAGATGTGGTGATTTCGCATGGCGTCAACACGTCCGCCGCCGCCGCAACGGCATCGCTGATGGCAACAGCATGACACCCTGCTGGCACAGCGCCCCAACTGGCAATTATCGACACTGTTTCAGCAGAAAACAAAGGTATGATGATGGGCCCGGCATCTTGCAGCCGCGCCCTCAAACCCGCATCGACCGGCTGCGGCGCTTTTGCATAGACGATGATTTCTTCACACCTCAACCCCTCGTCGACCAAACGGGCTGTGACGTCTCCACGCGAATTTTCCCCGCGCAGGTGTACCATCCGACCGACAGGCCGACGCGCAAGAATCAGTCTCAGCAGATCCTCAACATCTCCGCCCGCGCTCCTTGGTTCGTACCCTGCCGCCTCTGCCGCTTGCCCGGTCGCATCCCCGACGCACCACGCGACACGCCCGTCCCCGTGCGGGCCCATCTCCACGCCCGCCCGTGAGGTGAATATCGCCACATCAAACGGCGGAACCTCCGCACCGGTTGGCGCAATCTCGAATGCGGGTTGAACGACCGCCACAAATGGTCCTGCAGCATCGCGCAGACCCGCAAGGAAGCGCGCCGAGCCTTCAGCCGGACGCGTTATCAAAACTGTAGGGTTCTCGTAGGGGCCCATGGCCGCACCTCGTTCGGCCATTGTGGCGCTGCTGCCCAAATGTTACCCCCGAACGATCCAGACGCAAGCACACAGCTC
>JAHDDJ010000290.1 GCA_020629385.1 Erythrobacter sp. | reverse complement strand
ACCTAGCGCAGCGGACCGATCTGCCGGTGATTGCCAGCGGCGGGGTGAAGGGTCTTGACGATATCCATATCCTGTCGCTGCAAGCGGATCAGGGCATTGAAGGCGTGATTACGGGACGGGCCTTGTATGATGGGCGGCTGGATCTGGCCGCGGCACTGGCTATGGCCGCGCGGGCTTGAAACATGCTCTCGCATTCGGCGTAGGGATGATGGCAGTTGTCGCATTCATCTTATGGTTTTCTGGTGGTACTGAAAGCGTAATTATTGGTGCCTCAATTTATCTGGTCGTCTGCATAGTACTGTTACTATTTGCCAAACTGATTAAGCGAAACGGAAGCCCGTTTTTCATCGCTGGCCTTGCCTTCATTTTAGTCGTTACAATACCACTCACTATCATTCTCATAGCTATGCCAGAATGCATGTGGGAATCGTGTTCCCAGGAGTCAGCATTTTGACCGTCCGCATCCGCGTTATTCCCTGTCTCGACGTGGCTGATGGCCGCGTGGTCAAGGGTGTCAATTTCGTCGATCTGCGCGATGCCGGCGATCCGGTCGAGCAGGCGCAGGCTTATGACGCGGCGGAGGCGGATGAGCTGTGCTTCCTCGATATTTCGGCGACTCATGAAGGACGCGGCACTCTGCTGGATGTGGTCAAACGCACCGCAGAAGTATGCTTCATGCCGCTGACGGTTGGCGGCGGTGTATCGTCGGTAGAGGATGCGCGGGCCTTGCTGTTGGCGGGAGCGGACAAGGTCGCGATCAACAGCGCGGCCGTAAAACGGCCAGAGGTCGTCTCCGAAATTGCAGCCAAATTCGGCAGCCAATGTGTTGTTGCAAGCGTCGATGCGCGTCGCACAGGCGAGGGCAGATGGGAAATCTTCACCCATGGTGGCCGCAAACCGACCGGGATTGACGCGCTGGAACATGCCAAGCGGTTGGCCGATCTGGGCGCAGGTGAATTGCTTGTCACCTCCATGGACGGTGACGGGACCAAGGCCGGGTATGATCTCGAACTGACCCGGGCCATTGCCGACAGCGTTGATATTCCCGTGATCGCCAGCGGCGGAGTGGGGTCGCTTGATCATCTGGTGGACGGTGTCATCCGAGGCCATGCGAGCGCGGTTCTTGCGGCTTCAATCTTCCATTTTGGCGAACAAACCATTGCCGAGGCTCAAGCGGCTTTGCGCGCAGCCGGATTGCCCGCACGAGGCTGCTGATAAAGCAAGGGAAAAGATGTAAAACGCTGTAGCCGGTTCCAAATCGGGACGGCACTTTCGTTGCGCTTGTGCGATGCGGCATATTCGGCTTTTCCGCTATGCATGGAGACCCTTCTAACCTCAATCATCGCAGCGCCTGATGGCGCGGTCAATGCGATAGCTGCCGCGCAGATACCCGAGCCAAGCAATATGGCTCTCTTCGCGCTGGGTGCAGCCGGGCTGATTATCGGGCGTACCATTGCGAAGAAGAAGCGCCACAGCGACGACTGATCGCAACAGGGCTGCTCAAGCGTATTGACGCCCTTCCAATGCCGATCCATTGATCGTGGCATGGAAAATACCCCCGATACACTTGCCCGTCTTGAGCAAACCATCGCCGCCCGCAAAGGTGCTGATCCGGCATCAAGCTATGTCGCCAAGCTGCATGCGCGCGGCGTGCCGGTCATTGCCCGCAAGCTGGGTGAAGAAGCGGTGGAAGCGGTTGTGGCCGCGCTGGCAGAAGACAGGCAGGAACTGGTGGGCGAGGCGGCAGATGTGCTGTTTCACCTGATGGTGCTGCTTTCGGCCAAGGACGTATCACTCGGCGAAGTGCTGGCCGAACTGGACCGCCGCGAAGGTGTTTCGGGCCTTGACGAAAAAGCCAGCCGGACAGAGCAGGAGTAACCCCATGCCTATCGACGCAACCCAGCCCTATGATGATCAGAACATCTTCGCGAAAATCCTGCGCGGCGAAATTCCCTCGACCAAATTGTACGAAGATGAATGGGCTTATGCTTTTCCCGACATCAACCCGCAGGCTGAATTGCATGTGCTGGTGATCCCCAAAGGGGCATATGTCAGCTGGGATGATTTTTCCGCCAGAGCATCTGATGAAGAGATCGCCGGATTTATCCGAGCTGTTGGTGCAGTTGCGCGGCAGCATGACCTGGTTGAACCTGGCTATCGTCTACTTGCCAATATCGGGCCGCATGGAGGTCAGGAAGTGCCGCATCTTCATGTGCATCTGTTCGGCAAGCAACCGCTCGGCCCGATGATTGCGCGCTAATCGCAAGCTAGAACCGTTTCGACTGACGACATCGCCTGCCACGCAACAATCGCTTGCTCGCAGAATCAGCGGCGCGTAAATGCGTGTCAACGATGACACACCATCCCAATCCAGACGGCCCGAATTTACCGGGCGGAATGTTCGACGGTCCGCTGCATCTATATGCAGTGCGGGTTTATTACGAGGACACCGATCTGTCGGGCATCGTCTATCACGCTAATTATCTGCGCTGGTTCGAACGTGCGCGTTCCGATATTTTGCGGCTACTCGAAATCGACCAGCGCGCGG
Source organism: Erythrobacter sp. (assembly GCA_020629385.1). Lineage (GTDB taxonomy): Bacteria > Pseudomonadota > Alphaproteobacteria > Sphingomonadales > Sphingomonadaceae > Pontixanthobacter. Next base: position 243 of record JAHDDJ010000290.1, on the reverse strand, counting down.
CGATAGAGGCGGGACAGGGGGCCTATGCAGTGGCCGATTTGCAGATGCGTTATGTCAGTCCGGCAAAGCTGGATGATGATGTGGTGATCCACACCCGCTGCACGCAATTGAAAGCCGCCAGCGTGACCATGCACCAACGCGCTTTCAGAGGATTCGGCCCCGGTTCACAATTGCTGTGCGAAGCGACGTTCCGCGTCGGTTTTGTTGCGCCCACTGGGCGCCCGACCCGGCAACCCCAAGCAT
>JAHDDJ010000289.1 GCA_020629385.1 Erythrobacter sp. | reverse complement strand
GTCGACTTTGGCTTTGTGCGCGACTTTGACCTTGCACTAAAGAAAGAGCTGGTAGATGAAAGCCCATATGAACCGGGTGAAAGCGTGACCTACACGATTACTGTGGTCAACCAAGGCACGGTGGATGCGGTCAATGTTGAAGTGACAGACTATGTTCCAGAAGGCCTAACGCTAACCTTGTTTGAAGCGCCACATGCTGATCTAAGTATTGATCAAGACACCGGCGTGGTGACCATCGAATCGCTTGTTGCGGGTCAGACCAAAACCTATGAACTGACGTTTACGATTGCCGGTAACTTCCAAGGCACAAGCCTCACCAACTGGGCTGAAATTAGCGCTGCTGATGACGATGATGACTCAAGCAATGATCCGCCAGTTGACATCGACAGCACGCCAGACGACACCAATCAAAATACAGATGGTGAAGAAGACGGCACTTGGGAAGATAACGAATTAGACGGCGACGGCAAAAACGGTGGTGACGAAGATGATCACGATCCAGAAACCATCGCAATCGGGCAAGTCTTTGACCTGGCGCTGAAAAAGCAAACCGTTTCAACCGGCACCTTTACCGCCGGGGATGACGTGACCTTCAGCATCAATGTTGAAAACCAAGGCTCTCAAGATGCCTATGACATTACCGTACTGGACTACATTCCAGCGGAACTGACGTACAAGTCTAGCAATGCTGAAGATGTGGAAGAAACTGCTGATAACAACACAGTTTCCGTAACCGATAACGGTGTGGATAGCGACGGCAACCTGGTCCTGAGCATTGACGCTTTGCAGGCCAGTGACGATGTCACCATTGAAGTTACCTTCACCATTGATGCAGACTTTGACGGCCTGAAGATTGTCAACTGGGCTGAAATTAGCGCGGCTGATGATGACGAAGATCCAGACAACACCGCACCAACCGATGTTGACAGCACGCCAGATAGCACCAACCAAAACACGGACGGTGAAGAAGACGGCACTTACATCGATGACGCCACCAATCAAGATGGCAAAGATGGCGGTGATGAGGATGATCATGATCCAGAAGAGATCAGCCTCAAGCAACCAATTTTTGACTTGGCACTGTTGAAGAAGGTCAAAGACGGCCAAACCATCAAAGCGGGTGGCGATGTGGTCTTTACCATTCAAGTGCTCAACCAAGGGCAACTCGATGCCTACAGCATTGACGTGACTGAACACCCACCAGCCGGGTTGACGTTCAAAAGCCTCAACGCTAGCAGCGTTACTAAAACTGAAGACGACAATGCAGTTGTAATAACAGACAAGGGCAGCGGCGGATTTAGCATTGATACGCTCAAGGTTGGCGATAGCGTCACGGTAGAAGTCACGATGACAATCTCTGCCACCGCAAGTGGGGCGCTCACCAACTATGCAGAAATAAGCGCGGCTGATGATGACGAAGATCCTGACAACACGCCACCCGTGGATGTTGACAGCACGCCAGATGGTACCAACCAAAATACTGACGGCGAAGACGACAATCTTGTTGACGATAGCGTGACCGAAAACGGCAAAGACGGCGGTGACGAAGACGACCATGATCCAGCCACAATCAACGTTGTTGAACTGGCCGAAATCGGCGATACCGTTTGGTACGACAATAACTACGATGGCCTGCAAACACCGGGCGAACCGGGCGTGCAAGGCGTCACCGTAAAACTGTATGATGCAGACGACAAGCTAGTTGGCACCACCACAACGGATGCCAACGGCAAGTACATCTTCACTGACCTGACGCCGGGGACGTACTACATTGAGTTTGATACCAGCACATTGCCAAGCGGCTTTACGCCAACGCTGCATAACAGTGGCTCGGATGATGCGCTAGACAGCGATGGTGATCCGAACACGGGCAAAACCATTCGCACCACGCTAGATGCTGGCGAAAGCGATATGACGTGGGACTTTGGCATCTACAAACCGGCTGGCCTTGGCGACTACGTTTGGTTCGATACGGACGCAGACGGCGTGCAAGATGCGGATGAAAATCCACTTGAAAACGTTACCGTGCGCTTGCTTGACCCAAGCGGCCAAGTCTTAGGCACAACGGTAACCAACAACGTGGGTTACTATGAGTTCCGCAACCTGCGGCCGGGCGATTACATTGTTGAGTTTGTGCCGCTTGCTGGGCATGGCTTTACGCTGCACCATGAGGGGCTAGACGCCACCAAAGACAGTGACGCGGATCGCACAACTGGGCGTTCTGCAACCATCAACTTGGAAGCAGGTGAATTTGATCCAACGATTGATGCGGGGATGGCCTCTGGTAGCGTGCTGGCTGCCATTGAACAAGCCGTTGCAGCCCGTCAAGCGCAGGCCACTGCGACGCCAACGCCAGTGCCGCCAACCCCAACGCCAACCCCGGTTGCGCAGGCGGCGGCCTCTAGCTTGGTTGTGCCATCTGTGACCAAATCTGGTGACCGGGCAATTGTTGCGGTGGGCGACTTGGTCAATTACACCATTCGCGTGACCAATCCAAACAACGCGGTAATGACCGGCGCAGTTGCAACCGATGTGTTGGATCGACGTTTAGACTATGTCAGCGCAACGGCCTCGCAAGGCTCAGCGGCATACGATTCGGCTAGCCGGACCGTGCGCGCCACCTTGGGTGACTTGGCTGCGAACCAAACTGTGACGATTACGGTTACTGTGCGGGTCAATAACCAAGCCGCCGCGCCAGATCGGATTGACAACGTGGCAGATGTGATTGCCTCAAACGTAAATGGCGCAACGCGCTCTAACACTGCGTCTGTGCAAATGATCCCAGACCAAATTCCAACGAC
>JAHDDJ010000288.1 GCA_020629385.1 Erythrobacter sp. | reverse complement strand
TCCATTCGATCACGCGGCGCAGATGCTGTTCCAGATAACCGGCGGTATTTACGCTGAGCGTAGAGTCATCGACAGGTGCGCCGTCGGAAATAACCATCAGGATACGGCGATCTTCGGGGCGCGCCAGCAGGCGCTGATGGGCCCACATCAGCGCCTCGCCGTCGATGTTCTCCTTCAGCAAGCCTTCGCGCATCATCAGGCCCAGATTGCGGCGTGCACGGCGCCATGGCTCGTCGGCCTTTTTGTAGATGATGTGGCGCAGATCGTTGAGGCGACCGGGATGCGGCGGTTTGCCATCCGCGAGCCAAGCTTCCCGGCTTTGCCCGCCTTTCCAGGCGCGCGTGGTGAAGCCGAGAATTTCGACCTTCACACCGCAGCGTTCCAGCGTGCGCGCCATGATATCCGCGCTGATCGCGGCAATCGAAATCGGCCGCCCGCGCATCGAACCGGAATTGTCGATCAGCAGGGTCACAACCGTGTCCTTGAACTCGACATCGCGTTCGATCTTGTAGCTCAGCGAATGGCCCGGCTGGGTCACGACCCGCGCAAGCCGCGCCGCATCCAGCAAACCTTCTTCCTGATCGAAATCCCAGCTGCGGTTCTGCTGCGCCATCAGGCGGCGCTGCAAGCGATTGGCGAGCTTGGTCACAATGCTCTGCAAACCGGTCAGCTGGCTGTCGAGATATTGGCGCAACCGGTCCAGTTCCTCGGTGTCGCACAATTCCGGCGCTTCGATTTCCTCGTCAAACTTGTCGGTGAAATTCTTGTAATCAAAGTCACCGGGAATATCGGTCCAAGGGCGGTTCGGGCGGACGGGCATCATGCCCTCCTCGCCTTCATCGCCCACTTCGCCGTCGCTCATTTCCTCGTCGGAAGTCTGCTCGCTTTCAGTTTCGCCGGTGTCTTCGCCTTCGCTGGCTTCTCCCGCCATTTCGGCGGTCTGCTGGTCGGCGCCATCTGACTGCTCGTCATCACCGTCCTGCTCGTCTTCGTCCTGACCTTCCTCGTCCTCGCCATCCTCTTCATCGGAACCGCGATCGGTTTCTTCCTTGATCAGTTCGAGATGCCGTAACATGTCGAGCGTAAGCGACTGGAAAGCCTTCTGGTTATCCAGCGACAAAGCCAGCGATTCAAAATCGGCTGACGCTTTCGTTTCGATATGCTCGCGCACCATGTCAACGCCTGCCACGGCGCGTTCCGGCACGGCTTTCCCCGTCAGTTTCTCGCGCAGCAGCAATGACAATGCCGTCTGGATCGGGACTTCGGCCTCGTTCTGCGCACGGGCAATCGGATCGGATGCGATCTTCAGTTCAGTCGCCGCATCAAGATTTTCCGATATACCGCTGAAATTATTGGCGCCGAGTGCTTCATAGCGAACCTGCTCGACCGCATCATACACCGCTTTCGCCAGCGGCTCGCTTGGCGCATTGCGTGCATGGCTTGCCTCGTTGTGATGCCGCAGTTTCAGGGCAAAACTGTCCGCAAATCCGCGTGCTTCGCTGGCCTGCTCCGGCGGTAAATTTCGGCCTGGCAAAGGAACGCGGAAATTTGTGCCACTTGAAGACGGGCTGTCCGCACTCCACGCCACTTCTACCTCTGCTTCGCGCGCAAGCGCACGGCTGGCGCCGGTCAGCGCCTGCTTGAACAGGTCGAGAGGAGTTTCGTCAGCCAAGAGTGCTTATACGATCGACTGGCCGGTTTTTTCCCAATCCTTGAGAAAACCTTCGATGCCCTTGTCGGTCAGGATGTGTTTGAACAGACCTTTGATAACCGCTGGCGGCGCTGTCATCACATCGGCGCCGATCAAGGCACTTTCCAGCACATGCGTCGCGTGGCGCACCGAAGCGACAAGGATTTCTGTGTCGAACAGGTAATTGTCATAGATCGTGCGGATATCGCGGATCAGATCCATGCCGTTGGAACCGTTGTCATCATGGCGACCCACGAAAGGCGAAATAAACGTCGCGCCCGCCTTTGCCGCCAACAGCGCCTGATTGGCCGAGAAACACAGCGTCACATTGACCATGGTGCCATCATCGGTCAGCGCTTTGCAGGTCTTCAGGCCATCAATCGTCAACGGCACCTTGATGCAGACATTGTCCGCGATCTTGCGCAGAACTTCCGCCTCTTTCATCATGGTTGCATGGTCAAGTGCGACGACTTCTGCGCTGACCGGGCCATCGGTGATACCGCAAATTTCCTTCGTCACTTCCATGAAGTCACGGCCGGATTTCGCGATCAGGCTGGGATTGGTAGTCACCCCGTCCAGCAGGCCGGTTGCAGCCAGTTCCTTGATGTCGTCAATTTCAGCAGTGTCAGCGAAGAATTTCATAAGAAGCAGGCTCCGGTTTGCGATTCTCTCGAAGCATTAACCGACACGGCAAAGCGGGGCTAGGCCGCGTGGACAAATTCCTCAAGGTCACGGCGAGGCGGGAAAAGGGGCAGTTCGAGGAGTAAGGACGCAGGACATGCCTGCATATTCAAGGACGAGCGACGCTGAAATGGCGCTTTTCCCGCCTCGCCCCGAAGGGGTTCGGCCCGGATCCGCCCTCGCGGCGTTGCAAACGCTTGAAAGTGCGATGCACTTCCTGCGCGCCCGCGCCTTGCGAGAGCAAATCCACACTCGAACCGTGATCCTCGAGGAATTTGTCCACGCGGCCTAGTGGCCAGCCTAAAGATTGCCCAGCCCGAACACGCCGACAATCAGCGGGTCATTGGTGCTTTGCGGGTTGCGGCGGATCGCGGCCTCTTCAATGCCCATCTCGTTCCAGATGGCGTCGTTGATCTGCCCGGACAGGCGCG
>JAHDDJ010000287.1 GCA_020629385.1 Erythrobacter sp. | reverse complement strand
CCGGTGTTCTCGATGATGAAATCGACCCCGTCCTGTGCGAATTCATCGCGGGTGCGAGCGCGCAATCCGGTCTGCTCGGTGATGCGTGCGGCCAGTTCTTCGCTGGTGATACCGTCCGACGCCCCGACCAGCACAAAGGTCATGCGGTTGCGCGTACCGGGCACATAGCGCAGCGCCTGGCTGTATTTGGTGTAGAGCACGACCTGGCTGGTGAAGCTGGGGATCGAGTCCGCGATACCGCGAATGACAGCACGCTGGTCGTTGAGTTCGAGCCGCTGGCCAATCGGGCTATCGCCGTTTTCGAACAGATTGGTCACGCCGACATCGTCGATAATCACGCTGTCGGGCTGGGCCAGAACGTCGATATCGCCCTCGATCATCCGTTTGGGCAGGCCGATCAGCGTCGCGTCATCAACGCCGACTATACCCACGCCTTCCAGATCGCCTTCCTGTGTGCGGACCGAGGCGTTGGCGCGCAGATGCGGCACGGCCCATTCGACACCTGCGACACCGCGCACTTTGTCGAGCGCGGTTGCCGGCATGGGAAAATTCACATCGGTTGTGCGGCTGACTTCATCCATCACCCACACATCTGCCGTGGGCACATTGTAGACGCCAGATGCGCCGCGTTCGATCAGATTGACGAAGATGGTGAGCTGCTGCGTGATCAGCAGAGTGGAGAACGCAATGCCGAACAGCAGACCATAGAATTTGGTCTTGTCTCCTGTGAGCATGCGGATCGCGATCCAGAGCATCGGGGAACCACTTTCTGATCGGCGGGTTGCGCTTTTGTAGCACTTCCCTACATAATGAACGACAGCGTTTAATTGAACGGAGCCGTTCACTTTGTCAACAGCCGATGCAAAAAAGCCTAATCCGCGTCTTGGCCGTCCAACCGACGAAGCCAAGCGTGCGGCCATCGTTGCAGCAGCATCGGAAATGTTCTTCGATGTGGGCTATGCCGCAACCGCGCTGGAGCAAGTTGCTGTAAAGGCGGGTGTTTCCAAGGTTACTGTCTACAACCATTTCGGCGACAAGCGCGGTCTATTCATCGCCACCGTCGAGCGCGAATGCGAGAAAATGCGCGGCTATTTCTGTCTCGAAGAAACGCCTTCCGGCGACTTGCGCAGCAGGTTGATGGCGCTGGGAGAAGCGATGACCGCGTTCCTGGCGCGCCCTGAAATGACTCGATTCGAACTGCGCATCGCGGCCGAAACTGAACACGAACCGACAATCGGGCGGTCTTTTCTGGACGCCGGACCACGCAATATGCGCAGCGCATTCGTCGCATTTTTGCGGCACGAAGTAGAAAGCGGCCGGTTGCAAATTGAAGACCTGCCTATGGCCGCAGAGCAGTTCGTGTCCATGTGCAAAGGATTCAGCGATCTGGAACGCCGTTTCGGTGCCGAAGCCGACCCGGAACGCAACCGCGAACGGATCGAAGGTGCTGTCGAGGTGTTTCTTAAAGCCTATGGCCGATCAGAGTGATCGGATTTTCCGCCCGATAGAACGCGAAATGATTGATGGGTGTTAGCTTGCCATTCACCCCTGCGTTCCTACATTAGCCCGGTGAAAGGAACTCCTCGCCGATGAACGACGAAAACGAACCGCAAACGCCAAACCCGTGGGTCAAGAGCCTGATGGTATGGGGCGGCATTTTTATGGCGCTGATTCTGGTAGTGACGATGTTCGGCAATGCCGGACAGGCACCGTCAACCCAGATCGATTATTCGGGCTTTCGCAACAAGGTTGCCGAAGGGTCGGTAGAGGAAGTCCAGATCGGGCCTGAAAAGATCACCGGCAAGCTCAAGAATGGCGAGTTGTTCAGCACCGTTCCGGTTGGCAATGACACTGGTCTGACTCAGCTTCTGGATGAGCAGAATGTGCGCTATTCCGGTGCGCCGCGTGAAACGATGAACCCGCTGCTGGTCATATTGATCCAGTCGCTGCCATTCCTTCTGATCCTGGGCATCGCATTTTTTGCTCTGCGCCAGGTGCAAAAAGGCGGCGGTGCCGGCGGTGCGATGGGTTTCGGAAAATCGAAAGCCAAATTGCTGACCGAACGTCAGGGCAAGGTGACCTTTGCCGATGTGGCCGGTATCGACGAGGCGCGTGAGGAGCTGGAAGAAATTGTCGAATTTCTGAAAGACCCCCAGCGCTTTTCCAAGCTCGGCGGACAGATCCCCAAAGGCGCTTTGCTGGTTGGTTCGCCGGGTACCGGTAAAACCTTGCTGGCCCGCGCTATTGCAGGCGAGGCGGGTGTGCCGTTCTTCACCATTTCGGGTTCCGACTTTGTCGAAATGTTCGTCGGGGTTGGCGCAAGCCGTGTGCGCGACATGTTTGAACAGGCCAAGAAGAACGCGCCATGTATCGTCTTTATTGACGAGATTGACGCGGTTGGCCGCCATCGCGGTAACGGCATTGGCAACTCGAACGACGAACGCGAACAGACGCTGAACCAACTGCTGGTCGAGATGGATGGTTTCGAGGCCAATGAAGGCATCATCATCATCGCGGCGACCAACCGTCCCGATGTGCTCGATCCGGCATTGCTGCGTCCGGGCCGCTTCGACCGCCAAGTCGTGGTGCCGGTTCCGGATATTGATGGCCGCGAGAAAATCCTCGAAGTGCACATGAAAAAGGTGCCGCTGGCGCCTGATGTGAACAGCCGCACAATTGCGCGCGGTACACCGGGCTTTTCCGGTGCCGATCTCGCCAATCTCGTCAACGAAGCCGCCTTGCTGGCAGCGCGCCGTAACAAGCGCCTTGTCGCCATGCAGGAATTCGAAGACGCGAAAGACAAGGTCATGA
>JAHDDJ010000019.1 GCA_020629385.1 Erythrobacter sp. | reverse complement strand
CGAGCATATGTGCATCGTGGAAGCGCGGGTCGCGGTTGTTCAGGCCGACCAGCATTTTGTCCGTAATGGTGTTGGACGTACCGAACACCTGTACACGGGTGTTTTCGAACGGGGTCAGCGTGCGCTCTTCACCGCTTTCCAGATCAATGCCGTAGAGCAGGAAGTTTTCATCGCCGCCCTTGTCCTGGATATAGAGCACGCTTTGCGCGTCGGGTGCCCAGAAATACTGGCGGATTGGGCGATCGGTGGAGGATGTTATCGCCTTTGCCGCAGACGGATCGGATGCCGGCGCAACCCATACATTCAGGACACCGTCTTTGGGCGCAAGCCAGCTGAGCCATTTGCCATCAGGGCTTAGCTGGCCCGAAGCGCGGGTCGGGTTTCCGAACAGATCCTCGCGCGGGATCAGGGGGGCGGCTTGGGCCATGGTGGTCATTGCTGGTTTCATCTCCACATGATGGTCAGCCACAGCGGTGCCGGGCATGGAAAGGGTGAGTGAGGCCAACGCACAGCTGGCCAAAAGGTTTTTGAGTTTCACGACAAGTCTCCCAGAATTGTGACAAGGACACTTTACACAAGTTTAGTCCGGCAGCGTAGCAAATTCGACGAGCGGCTTTGTTGGCCGGATGGATGGATTTTACAATAGACGTTGACAAGACGGAATCGATATCGTTAGCCGTTGGCAACAAGGGGACGAACATTATGTCAAAAAATGCAATGCGCGATGCGCCGAAGAAATCGTGGAAAAAGCCGGTTGTTAAACACGTTTCAGAGGTCCGCCGCACAAAAAGCGGACCCGTCCTGTCTACGATAGAAGATACGCCTTTTTACCGCCCATCCTGATCCGGTCGGGCTTCACAAAACCAGCGGAATTGGGCCAAGATGCCTTTCGCGGCATGAAACCGTTTATCTTTGCAAAAATCACATTCATTGGGTCGCAAACTTACCAATGGAGCAAATATGAAGCGCAAATCTGATGCAAATGCCTGCAAGCCAGTGTGGTCCAAGCCTACTGTTAAGCGTGCTGCACCTGTCCGCCGTACTAAGGGCGGCATTATTCCTACAATATTCGAGTCAGGAATATTCTACGCGAATTCCTGACCCGATCCGACGTCACAAAGCCGGATTATCATAACAATGCCAGCTAAAGATCGCGAGCGCGCCGCGGTGCGGGCTATAAGGCTCGGCCAGCGCTCGCGCTTCTTTTTCTGACGGTCGTTCGGGTAGTTCCAGCAGCCTGTGCATAGCTGCCTGCACTGCCAGATCACCAGCCGGCCAGATGTCGGGACGACCCTCGGCGAACAACAGGTAAATTTCGGCGGACCAGCGGCCGATCCCTTTGATCCTTGTTAGCTCGGCAATCGCGTCCTCGTCATCGGCGGGCAGGCTACCCAGATCGAGTTCACCGCTTTCCACCAACTCGCACAAGGAACGTGCATAGCCCTGTTTCTGGCGCGACAGGCCACACGCGCGCAAAGTGTCGAAATCGCGGGACAGCAATTCGCTCGCCGCCATATCCTCCCCCAGTTCCGCCTCCAGCTTGTTCCATACCGATGATGCCGCTGCGACGCTGACTTGCTGGCCGACAATGGTCCGCAGCAGCGTGCGGTATCCGGTCGGGCGGATGCGCGGTTCGGGATAGCCGACACGGTCCAGCGCCTCGGCAAACACCGGATGTATCGAGGCCGCATGGTCAACGCCTGCCTTGATCTGCGTAGTGCTCAATCCCATTTGTGCGTCCTCTCGCCTTGCAAAAGCGGCACGGCTCTTTTAGCTGCCATCCGCAAATGGCCATTCCGGCCTGTAGTTTTCATGGAGCCAACCCATCATGCCCAAGCTTGTTGTCGTCAACCGTGCCGGTGAAGAATCTGCCATCGAAGTCGATGATGGTCTGACAGTCATGGAAGCGATCCGCGACAATGGTTTTGACGAATTGCTGGCCTTGTGCGGCGGGTGCTGCTCCTGTGCGACCTGCCATGTGCATGTCGATCCTGCTTTTATGGACAAGCTTCCTGCCATGTCTGAAGACGAAGACGATCTGCTGGAAAGCTCTGACCACCGCGCCGAAACTTCGCGTCTGTCGTGCCAGGTGCCGCTCAGCGGCGAGCTGGACGGCCTGAAAGTCACCATCGCTCCTGAAGATTGAGTAGCGGGGCGACAAGCGCAATTGCATTGCCTTGTGCCAAGCTGCAACCTAACCCGGGCTGATGATGACACCCGCGCCGCGTGACGACACGCTCGAACTAATCGGCAACACCCGTCTGGTCCTGCTTCAGGGGCCGAGCGAGGCGGCCGGTTGCCAGATATTCGGCAAATGCGAATTTGAAAATCCCGGAGCGTCGGTAAAGGACCGGGCGGCGCTAGGAATCATTCGCGCTGCCGAAGCGTCGGGCGAGCTGAAGCCCGGTGGCACCATTGTCGAAGGCACGGCTGGCAATACCGGTATCGGCATTGCGCTGGTCGCAAACGCGCTCGGCTACAAGACGATCATCGTCATGCCGGATAACCAGTCCAAAGAGAAAATGGACACGCTGCGCGCCTTGGGTGCAGAGCTGGTCACGGTCCCGCCCACCAAATTCGCCAATCCGGGGCATTTCGTGCACACATCGCGCCGCCTTGCCGAAGAAACCGAAGGCGCAATCTGGGCCAACCAGTTCGACAATATCGCCAACCGCAAAGCGCATATTGAGGGTACTGCTGAAGAGCTGTGGGAACAGCTCGAAGGCAAGATTGACGGCTTCACCTGTGCTGCCGGAACAGGTGGTACGATTGCCGGTGTCGGAATGGGCCTGAAAGCGCATGACGAGACTGTGCAAATCGCACTGACCGACCCGCATGGCGCGGCGCTCTATAGCTACTTTGCCGAGGGTGAGCTCAAATCGGAAGGGTCTTCTGTCGCCGAGGGGATCGGGCAGGGCCGGATCACCGCCAATCTCGAAGGCGCGCCGATAGACACCCAATTCCGCATTTCCGACGAGGAAGGTTTGGAATGGGTCGCGCGTTTGTTGCGCGAAGAGGGGCTGTGCCTTGGTTTGTCTTCCGGTATCAATGTTGCTGGTGCTGTGGCGCTGGGCAAACATCTGGTTGCCGAAGGTCGCGAGAACCCGCGTATTGCAACGATCCTGTGCGATACCGGCTTCCGCTATCTTTCGACGCTCTACAATCCGGAGTGGTTGGCGGAAAAGGATCTGCCTGTCTTTGACTGGCTGAAGAGCTGATCTTTTCGCTTGGTGTGACAACCGCGCTGGTCTAGATTCCACTCATGGCCAACCGTTTTATCGACCGTATCATACATGGACCGTCCGACACGGTGGACGCGCCGCTGGGCGGCTCCCGGCGCGAAGCAATCCAGCGCCTGCAAGTTGGTGCGTCGGGTGTGATTGGCGTGTTGTTGCTGGTCGCTTTGGCGGACTCGCTACGCGATCAAGCAGACGAAGCGGATGCAGAAGCGGTGCCAGAGGCCGTGGCTACGGTCGAACCGTCTCCTACTCCCACTCAACCGAGTGATCCGTTGGTCGAAGCGGGTGTCGTACCTGATTTGCCCTCTGATCCTGCCGAAGCTGCGGCGCAGGATGATCCGGTTCTGCCGGAACAAGGTGTAGGCGAGGCCGGTGGCGGCGGTGAACAATAAAGCGGTTTTCGGTGCGCTTGCAGCGTGTCTTGCGATTGTTGCCGTAGCCGGGATGCTCGCCGATAGGGCTGAGAAGCACCGCGATCTGCAACCTTCTGTTCCGTTGGGGTTGGTAACGTCTTTGCCCATCTATTGGGGAGAGGGCGATGATTTCGGTGCGGCTTTGGCAAGTGATGCACCGGCACATTGGGTCAGAACCAGGCTCGAACAGGCAGGGTACGCGCTCGAACCGCTGGATGTACTCGCCCAAGACGGCACTGCCGAACCGTCGGAGAGTCTGGCGCAGCTATCGACTGTGTTGATCGCGCAGCCCAGGCCCTTCACGCCAGCCGACTTTGTTGCGCTGGACAGCTGGGTGCGCGATGGCGGCAAGGCTCTGATTTTTGCCGATCCGGTTTTGACCGGCCATTCCGATCTGCCGCTGGGTGATCCGCGGAGGCCGCAATATGCTGCCTTGTTATCTCCGATCTTTGCACGCTGGGGACTCGAGCAGGTCCTTGATGAAAGCCAGCCGGTTGGTATGCGGCAGATTGCCTACAGTGCGTTCACCATTCCCGTCGATCAGGCAGGTGCTTTCAGGCTTGTCGGTGAAGTGAATAAACAATGCCGGATTGCAGCGGATGGCCTTGTAGCACAATGCAGCATCGGCAGTGGGACGGTGTTGCTGGTTGGCGATACCACATTGCTCGATCAGGAGGGTGGCAGCGGTCGTTCCACAGAGGCTTTGCTCGGGCTTTTGCAGGAGGTGCGAAGTCCATGATCGCTGTGTCGAATTCACTGTTTCCGGCCCAATCGGGGATAGGACGGGAAAATCTCGTATTTTTCGGAGTCGGGCCGGGGAAAAGGCGGGAAAACGTTGATATTTGCCGGTTTTTCAAGGGAAATACGGCTTATGCGGAGTACGTGTTAAGGATATTTATACAATAAATACAAATAGATAACAGTTATTCCCCACTAATTCCCTAATTTCCCCTTCCATCCCCGCATATGGCGGGTTAATACCCCTTTTCATCAGACAGAACGTCTCGTGCTCCGCATTGCGACAGCGATGCGAGCCACCCGTGCCTGTGCGCGGGCGGCGGCGGGGAAGTTTTGCCTGCAATGAGGGTGATTTTAGGAAGGTTGGGGCGAAGTGGCGGGAGCACTTCACAGTTACAGCGGACAGGCCTTGACCCTTCTGGGGGACAAGGGTCGTTACGTTGTACCGCCTGACTTCCGCAGGATCGTCAAGGAATCGAGTGGCGGCAATCGCACGCTTTGCCTTGCCAAGCATGACCGTTGGGACTGCCTGATCGGCTTTGGCCTGTCACGTGAAGCCGACCTCGAAAAAGAGCTCGACCGTGAACAGGATGCCGCGCTGCGTCTGGGTCGCGATTTCGACCGCGAGCTCCGTTCTCTCGACATTTACGGTTTTGAGCGGATCCCCTTCGATGAAAGCGGCCGCTTTACTATGCCGGACTTCATCAAGTCCGAAGGTCAAATCGATGACACGCTGTTCTATCGCGGTGCGGGCCAGTTTTTCACCATCTGGAATCCGGATGTTCTGTTCGAACAGGGCGATGAATTCCGCGCGCTGAAAGCGGTTTGCAAAAGCTTGCTTGCCAGCAGTGATGCCAAGGGAAAGCGCAAATGACCGCCGTGCCTGCCCCGCATATCCCTGTACTTCTGAAAGAGGTTATCGCTGCGCTTGATCCTCAGGCAGGAGATGTCATTGTCGATGCGACATTCGGCGCTGGCGGTTACACCCGTGCTCTGCTCGATGCCGGCGCGACAGTGCACGCATTTGATCGCGACCCCGATGCGATTGCTGCCGGCCGTGAATGGCCCGAAACGCGTGAGCAACCGCCGCGGCTTGTTCTGCATCCGCGCCGCTTTTCCGAAATGCTGGAATCTTTGGCCGAGGCTGGTGTCAGCCGCGTCGCCGGTGTGACGATGGATATCGGTGTATCTTCCATGCAGCTGGATCAGGCAGAGCGCGGCTTTGCCTTCCAGCAGGATGGCCCACTCGACATGCGGATGAGTCAGGATGGCGAAAGCGCCGCCGATTTCCTCAATTCTGCTGATGAAAGCGCGATTGCCGACGTGCTGTATCATTACGGCGAGGAGCGTCAGTCGCGCCGCGTGGCGCGTGCTATCGTTGCGGCGCGTCCATTGAGCACAACCGGAGATCTGGCGCGGGTGGTCCGCAAGGCTCTCGGCCATCGCCCGGGTGCGCCCAAAGATCCGGCGACACGCAGCTTTCAGGCGGTCCGCATTCACGTCAATGCCGAGCTCGACGAATTGAACGAAGGCCTCTCTGCCGCAGAGCAATTGCTGGGCGAGGGTGGCCGTTTGGCTGTCGTGAGCTTCCACAGCCTCGAAGACCGTATCGTGAAACGCTATTTGCGCGATGCAGCGGCAGCTGGAGGTGGTTCGCGCCATTTGCCGCAGGTCGATCATGCGCCTGCCATCTACACCAAAGTCTCCAAAGCCATTCGCGCAGGCGAGGCTGAGCTCAATGACAACCCCCGCGCCCGTTCCGCAACCTTGCGGCATGCGGTGCGCACTTCAGCACCGGCAAGGGAGGCCGCGTGATGCGTACCGGTAGCCGTCTTCGTCAAATCACGTGGGCAGTGGCCCTGGCCATTTGCGCCACGTTGTTCGTTGCGCTCACTTTTCGCGTGAATGCCGTGAAGAGCGATGTGCGTCTGGCTGAGCGGGAGATTGTCGCACTTGAGCGGGAAAAGATGATACTGGAAGTGGAATTCCAAACCCGGGCGAGCCAGCAGCAACTAGCGGACTATAACCGCGTGGAGTTTGGATATGGTGCGCCTACAGCTGACCAGTATCTCGAAGGTGAGCGGCAATTGTCCAGCCTCGGAATGCCGCGCAATATTGGCGCTCCCGACCCGATCCGCGTGGCGCGCAGCGATACTCCTGGTCCGGAAGACAACTTCCCGGCCATGGTCTCGCCGTTGACAGGCGAGCCAATGCAAGTTGGCGGGCAGGAAGCAGCCAATGGCGCACAAAAACAGGCTTCAGCGAATACGCAGCCGATGAGCGCCAGTCTGTCGCTTTCGGAGCGGCTGGCCTTGGACAACCCGATTGGCGGTACAGTGGCGGAGCTGGGCGAATGAGCGTGATGGCCGTCCGCACGGCAATTTCACATAGCAGGGTCAATCTGGGCAATATGCGCCAGCAACTGCTCGACGATGCGCGCATGCGAGTGTTGTGGGTTGCATTGATCTTCGCGCTTATTGCATCAGCCGCGCTTGTCCGGATAGCATATCTTGGCCTGAGCGATCAGGTCGTCCGCACAACATCTCTGGAAGAGGCACTTCTGCCGCCGCGTGGCGAGTTGACCGATCGCAACGGTACGCCGCTGGCACGTGCGTTTCCGGCCTACGCATTGTGGTACAACCCCAAAGCGATGGGTGATCCCGACAATCCGCTGGTCAAGTCACCGCGCGAAGTTGCGTTGAAACTGAAAGACATTTTCCCGTCGATCAATGTTGAAAGCACAATCGACAAGCTGGCCGCTGGCCGCCCAAGCTATCTGCAACGCCGCGTTCTGCCGGAAGATGCCAATAAGGTGATGGCGCTTGGCGAACTGGCGCTTGAATTGCCGCGCGAGACCGATCGTCACTATCCGCAAGGATCGATGGGTGCACATATCCTCGGCTATGTCGACCGCGAGGGCCAGGGCAAGATTGGCATGGAGCAAGTGCTCGACAAACGCCTGATGGATCCGGTCATGCGCGGTGAGCCGGTTGCGCTTTCGATAGACCTGCGTGCCCAAGGCGCTCTGGAAGATGAGCTGCGTCGCGGGATGCTGGCTACCAATGCCATGGGCGCTGCCGGTATCGTGCTCGATGTCGATACGGGCGAGGTCATGGCTCTAGCCTCATTGCCGGAATTTGACCCCAACAAGGTCAATGCCGAAGACTTGCTGCAATCCGAAGCGATGCGCGAACGCGGTGAAACCCCGCGCAGCTTCAACCGCGTGACCAATCAGGTCTATGAGCTTGGCTCGACCTTCAAGCCATTGACCGTCGCCGCTGCGATTGATGCTGGTGTCGTGCGCGATTTCGGCCGCCGTTATGATGCCTCGCCAGTGGAAGTCGGGCGGTTTTCGATCAAGGATAGCCATTTTATCGGCCATCACCTCAATGTTGCTGAAACACTGATTCACTCCTCCAACACCACGACGGCGCGGATTGCCGATGAGCTGGGTGCTGAAAAACTGCGCCGCTCGATGATGGATCTCGGTATGAACGAGCGGCCCTATATCGAGTTGCCTGCGCGCGGGCATCCGATCTGGCCGGGCGAGAAATGGCCGCGTCTGCGCAATATGACGGTCGGCTATGGTCACGGTATTGCGGTGACGCCGCTGCATCTCGCCAGCGCCTATGCCGCAATGGTCAATGGCGGTGTCTGGCGCCCGGCAACCTTGCACAAGCTGGAAGCGGGCGAGGCACCGAAGGGGCGCCGCGTGTTCAAGGCGTCGACATCATCACGAATGCGCCAATTGCTGCGGATGATTGCGATTTACGGCACAGGCAAGAACGCAGATGCACCGGGTTTCCGGGTGGGTGGTAAGACCGGTTCGGCGGAAAAACCGGGTAGCGGCGGGTATCGCAAGACCTCGCTCGTCTCGACCTTTGCTGCAGCTTTTCCGATGGACAAGCCGCGCTATGTCGTGATCGCCATGCTGGACGAGCCCAAGGGCACCACTGCGAGCTCCTATCAACGTACTGCCGCCTGGAATGCTGCGCCGATTGTCGGCAATCTGATCCCGCGTATTGGCCCTGTTCTGGGCGTCCGCCCGGATTCGACCCGCGATATCGATATCAGCGATCTCAAACCGTTGATCGGAGGATAAGGCGATGAAGCTTTCCTCTCTTGCCTCGGCTGCCGGTATCGCACTTTCGGGCGGTGATGATGTGCGCGTAAGGGGTTTTGCTATCGACAATCGCAAGGTCGCACCCGGAACGGTGTTCGGCGCGTTTCAGGGCTCGCAAGTCAATGGTGAGGATTTCATTCCTGCTGCAATACAAGCTGGCGCTGTCGCCGTGGTCGCACGACCGGAAGCCACAGTAGAAGGCGCGCTCCATGTCACTGCCGACGAACCACGGCAGGCTTTTGCTCGTCTCGCAGCGAAATTCTTTACGCCTGTACCAAATACCATCGTCGCGGTTACGGGAACCAACGGCAAGACCTCCACCGTCGAGATGACCCGCCAGATATGGCGCATGTGCGGAGAGCGCGCTGCCTCGATCGGGACTTTGGGCGTAACCACGCCGGACGAGTCTGTTTCCACCGGCCTGACAACTCCCGACATCGTGACCTTCCTGTCCAATATGAGCGGTTTGGCGCGCGAAGGTGTGACGCATGTTGCTTATGAAGCATCGAGCCACGGCCTTTCGCAATTCCGCAATGAAGGTCTGTCGGTCATGGCGGCGGGCTTCACCAATTTCAGCCGCGATCACCTCGATTATCACAGCGATATGGAAGATTATTTCGCGGCCAAAATGCGGCTGTTTGATGAAGTCGTGAATGATGATGCCACTGTAGTAGTCTGGACGGGTCTTAGCGAGTGGACCGACCGGGCTATCGAACATGCGCGGAAACGGAACCTGCGCGTGTTCACGGTGGGTGAGCAGGGGGCCGAAGACCGTAATGGCATCCGCCTGCTCGCCCATACCCCGACCCAATTGGGGCAGGAATTGCAGATCGCGCATGATGGCACAGTACGGACCATCAAACTGCCATTGATCGGTGCGTATCAATCGGCCAATGCGCTGGTGTCCGCGGGTTTAGCACTGGCGACCGGATGCGATGCAAGCATGGTTTTCGATGCGGTTGCGCGTTTGCAGCCGGTGCGCGGGCGATTGGAGCGCGCCGTCATCACGCAAAGCGGCGCGCCGGTCTATATCGACTATGCGCACACGCCGGACGCGCTGGAATCGGCGATTGCGGCGCTGCGTCCGCACGTCAATGGCAAGCTTATCACTGTCTTCGGCGCAGGCGGCGACCGTGACCAGGGCAAGCGCGTTGAAATGGGGCGTGTTGCGGCTAGCCAATCGGACGTTGTGATCGTCACTGACGACAATCCACGTGGCGAAGATCCTGCAGCGATCAGAGCCGAAGTGATGCGTGATGCCGTTGGTGCATCCGAAGTTGGCGACCGGCGCGGGGCCATTGCCGCTGCAATTGCACAGGCCGGCAAGGACGATATCGTCCTGATTGCCGGCAAGGGACATGAACAGGGCCAGATCATCGGATCGGGAGAGAATATGCGCGTTTTGCCGTTTGATGATGTGACCGTTGCACGCGAGTGCGCCGCGCCCAATAATGCGGGAGCAAACGCATGAACGCCTTGAAAGCACTTCGCCAATGGCCGGTGGACCGCCGCGATATGCTGGGCCTCGCCTTGTGGGATGCGCATGCGATTGCAGAGGCGACCGGCGGCAAAGCCAGCGGTGATTTTCAGGTCTCGGGTGTAGAAATTGATTCCCGCGATGTGCGTTCAGGCGACCTGTTCTTCGCTCTCAAAGGCGAGGTGATGGACGGGCACAAGTTTATCGACAAAGCCTTTGCCAATGGCGCGGCAGCGGCAGTGGTCGACCGTCCAATCGATATGCCGCATATTCTGGTCGAAGATACCAATGCTGCACTAGAAGCTCTTGCAGCTGCATCGCGTGACCGTTGCAAGGCGCGGCGGATCGGTGTGACCGGATCGGTCGGCAAGACGGGCGTCAAGGAAGCGATCTTCGCCGCGCTGGACCGGACAAGCCGCGGCAAAACCCACCGGTCCGTTCGCAGCTATAACAATCATGTCGGTGTTCCGCTCAGCATGGCGCGTATGCCCGTGCGCAGCGAGTTTGCCGTGTTCGAAATGGGCATGAACCACGCAGGCGAGATTTCCGGCCTTACCGCGCAAGTGAAACCGCACGTGGCGGTGATCACTACGATTGCACCAGCCCATATCGAGAACCTCGGCAGCATCGAAGCGATTGCCGATGCCAAGGCGGAAATTTTCGAAGGGCTGGAGAAGGGCGGTACTGCGGTAATACCGGCGGACAGTCCGCAATTCGAACAGCTCAAAGCGTCAGCACAAAAACTTGGCGTGAAAATCGTCTCGTTTGGCAAAAGCTCCGACGCAGATGTACGCCTTCTCGATGCAATCCCGTCAGCCAATGGTGGGTCGCTGGTTACGGCGGATCTTGGCGATACGCGCCTATGTTTCTCTGTGGCCGAGCCGGGCGAGCACTGGATCAGCAATTCGCTCGCAGTTATGGCAGCGGTCAAGGCAGCGGGCGGCGATTTGGGTTCTGCAGGACTGGCACTGGCCGAAATGGGCGGTCTGAAAGGGCGTGGAGCCCGTCACCAGATTGCAGCCCATAGCGGCAAGGCGCTGATGATCGACGAAAGCTACAATGCCAATCCCGCCTCCATGCGTGCCACTTTGCGCCAGCTCGGCCAGACACCCGCAACGCGGCGTGTGGCGGTGCTCGGATCAATGAAGGAACTGGGCGATTTTGCCCCGCGTTTTCATCAGCAATTGGCCGAACCTTTGGCAGAAGCGAAAGTCGATTATGCCGTGCTGGTTGGCGAAGAGATGCAGGCGCTGGCGCAGCACTTGGGGAAAGCCGGTTCTGGAGCGCTTGCAGGGGGAGTCGCCTTCGCGCATTGCAATGGCCCTGCGGAGGCGATTTCGGCTTTGGAAGAATATGGCGTGACCCATGGTGACGCGATCCTTGTCAAAGGTTCCAATTCGATTGGTCTGGGCAGATTGGTCGCACATTTCACGGCGCGGAGTTAATCGGGTGCCGGAGAGGAAATTCGGGAAAGCTGAATGCTCTATCTGATCGCCGAATGGCTGAATTTCGAAGGGGTTTTCAACCTCGTCCGCTACCAGACCTTCCGGTCCGGCGCGACGTTGATGACCGCCTTGATTATCGGCCTGATTATCGGCCCACGCTTCATCAATATGCTACGCGTCCGTCAGGGCAAGGGGCAGCCGATCCGTGCGGACGGACCACAAACGCATCTCGCAAAAGTTGGTACCCCAACCATGGGCGGGCTGATGATTATCATCGCGCTGGTGCTGTCGATGCTGCTGTGGATGGATTTGCGCAATCCGCTGGTCTGGGCCTGTCTGGGCGTTACCGCAGGCTTTGGTCTGATCGGTTTCATGGACGATTATGACAAAGTCACCAAAGCGAGCCATCATGGTGTGTCAGGCAAAGTCCGCTTGCTGATGGAATTCATTGTTGCTGGGGCTGCGTCCTATCTGATTGTCAGCCAGATCAATACCAACCTTTACGTGCCGTTTTTGTCGGATGTTTCGATCCCGCTGGGGCCGCTTTATTATGTGTTCGCAGCCGTGGTCATCGTCGGTGCGGGTAACGCCGTAAACCTGACCGACGGGCTGGACGGACTAGCCACTATGCCGGTCATCATAGCCGCAGGAACCTTCGCGATTATCGCCTATCTTGTAGGCCGTCCTGACTTCTCTGAATATCTCGGAATTCCGCATGTGCCGGGGGCTGGCGAACTTGCGATCTTGTGCGCGGCGATCATGGGAGCGGGATTAGCCTTCTTGTGGTTCAATGCACCGCCTGCGGCTGTGTTTATGGGTGACACCGGCAGCCTTGCCCTTGGCGGCGCGCTCGGTGCAATCGCGGTCGCTTCGCATCACGAGGTCGTGCTGGCGATTGTCGGCGGCCTGTTCGTTGTCGAGGCTCTCTCGGTCATCATCCAGGTGTTCTGGTTCAAGCGGACCGGCAAGCGCGTCTTTCGCATGGCGCCGATCCATCACCATTTCGAACAAAAGGGCTGGGCTGAATCGACCGTGGTGATCCGTTTTTGGATCGTGTCGATTGTTCTGGCGCTGATGGGGCTGGCGACGCTGAAGCTGCGATGATCACCTCTCCCGCCTTTTCCGGCAAACGCTATGCCATTCTCGGTCTCGCCCGATCCGGCCTTGCTGCCGCAGAAGCTCTGCTGGCGAGCGGTGCCGAGGTTGTTGCATGGGACCGGCAGGATGTGGCGCGGGAAAAGCTGGAAGGGCGTGCAACACTCGCCGACCCACTGGATATCGACCTGACCGGTTTTGACGGCGTGGTGGTCTCACCCGGTGTTCCGCTGAATACGCATCCGATTGCGGGTCATGCCGCGAAATTCGGCGTTCCAGTGATTGGCGATATCGAATTGTTTGCGATAGCGCAGCCTACCTTACCGTCGCACAAAGTGGTCGGGATTACCGGCACCAACGGCAAAAGCACGACGACTGCGCTGATCCATCATATCTGCGAGACGGCGGGCCTCCCCACTTTGATGGGTGGCAATATCGGTATTCCGATCATGGCGCAGAACCCGCTGCAGGACGGTGGAATCTATGTGCTGGAGCTGTCGAGCTACCAGATCGATCTGACTTACAGCCTGAAATGTGCGGTTGCGCTTCTGCTCAATATTACGCCGGATCATCTTGATCGTTATGACGGGTTTGAGGCGTATGCCGCATCCAAAGCCCGTCTGTTTTCACTGATGAAAGACGACGGTGCGGCCATTGTGTCCGGAAGCGATTCTGCATCGCAGAACATCCTTGCAGGGCTCAAGTCAGAGAAAACAGACCGGGTGCTTGATCTGAGCACTGCAACCGCGGAAGGGCAGATAAACTGGCCCGCGCTTCAAGGGCCGCATAACCTCCAGAATGCAATTGCAGCAGTCAGCGCCGGATTGCAGCTGGGTATCAACGAGACTGTTCTCGAAAGCGCGCTCACCAGCTTTACCGGCCTCCCGCACCGGATGGAATTTGTCGGCGAGCATGGCGGCGTGACTTTCGTCAACGACAGCAAGGCTACGAACCAGGCATCCGCCGCGCCAGCACTTGCGGCCTATCCTGCCAATCCGGAGCCGCGCGTTCACTGGATCGTCGGCGGTCTTGCCAAAGAAGACGGGCTTGGCGAATGCGCTGAGCACCTGTCCAACATCAAGGCTGCCTATACGATTGGCGAATCCGGGCCGCGTTTTGCGGAGCTGCTGGAAGGCCGGGTGCCTGTGGTCAAAAGCGAATTGCTGTGCGAGGCGGTGCGCAGCGCGGTCGATGCGGCGCAATCGGGCGATGTAATCATGTTGTCCCCCGCCTGCGCGAGTTTTGACCAATTCCGCGATTATGAAGCGCGGGGCGAGCATTTCCGCCAGATCGTAGCCGCGCTGACCGGCACTGAGCCGCCCACTGCTTCGCGTATGGAAGGGAGTTCAGCCGCATGAGCGCCAGCCAACCCTATGTGCCGCGCATAAGTGATGGTGGCGGCAAAGCGGACCGTTTCCGTTCGTCCAAGCGCGCCGAGCTCAAAATCTGGTGGCGCGAAATTGACCGTGTTCTGCTGTTTCTGATCCTGCTGCTGATGGCGATCGGTACGGCAGCGGTGGCCGCTGCGTCCCCGTCAAGTGCACGTCGGCTATCGACCGCGACGGTGCAATTGCCCGATCTCTATTTCTATTGGGCGCATCTCAAATGGCAGTTTCTGGGCATTTGCACCCTGATCGGGGCATCGCTGATGACGCGTGACAATGCCAGGCGGATCGGTGTGCTGCTGGCAGCCGCGATGCTGGTGTTCCTGTTTCTCGTTCCGCTGATCGGACACGAAGTGAACGGGGCGAAGCGCTGGATTAATCTGGGCATGCGGTTCCAGCCGTCGGAATTTCTCAAGCCCGGTTTTGCGATTGCGCTGGCATGGGTGTTGTCGTGGCGGCTGCGCGATCCGAACCTTCCTGTGCTCGGCATCGTCACGGGTCTTATGGTGACGGTCGGCGGGTTGCTGATGCTGCAACCCAACCTTGGTGCGACATTGCTGTTCGGCGGCGTCTGGTTTGTGCTGGTTCTGCTTTCCGGAGTTTCTGTCCAGCGTATCGGCGCACTTCTGGCGGCAGGTGCCGCGGGCCTGACCGCAACCTATTTCCTGTATGACAACGCCCGCCACCGGATCGATGCGTTTCTAGGCGGCGGAACAGCATTCGACCAGGTTGATCTGGCGCAGCGCACCTTGCTGGCAGGAGGCTGGACCGGCAGTGGCTATGCGTTGGGTGTTCGCAAGCTCAATCTGCCCGAAGCGCATACCGATTACATTTTCTCCGTGATCGGAGAAGAGTTCGGCCTGATAACCTGCGCCATTATCGTCATTCTGTATCTCGCAATCATCGCGCGCGTGCTGGTGCGTCTGGCAGATGAAGAGAATCTGTTCACTCTTCTCGCCGGAGCCGGACTGGCTACACAGATTGGCGGACAGGCGTTCATCAACATTCTGGTGAACCTGCAACTATTCCCTTCAAAAGGTATGACGTTGCCCCTTGTATCCTATGGCGGGTCGAGCACGATTGCGGTATGTCTTGCCGCTGGCCTGTTGCTGGCGATTACGCGCAGAAATCCGTTTTTGACGCGTGAGACCCCGGGGCTGCGAACTCTCTTGCCCGAAAAGGGGACACGCCCATGAGCGGCGCGAACAGACATTACGTATTGGCCGCTGGTGGTACCGGCGGTCATTTGATTCCGGCCTTTGCGCTGGCGACCGAGCTTGACCGGCGCGGCCATCATGTGGCGCTGATTACGGACGAGCGCGGCGCAAATATCCCGGGTAAACCCGATTTCCTGACAGCGCATATCCTGCCCGCAGGACGTTTCGGCAAGAACCCGCTGCACTGGTTCAAGGGCGCGAAAGCCTTGTGGGAAGGGCGCAAAATGGCGTTGCGCCTGTTCGAAAGCTTCGAGCCAAGCGCGGTAATCGGTTTCGGCGGCTATCCTGCTGCGCCAGCGGTTCTGGCGGCAACCTCTGCCGAGATACCTTCACTCGTGCACGAGCAGAACGCGGTGCTGGGGCGGGTTAACCGCTTGGTCGCAGGGCGGGTCGATGCGATTGCGACTGCCTATCCGGAGATCAAGCGGCTCAAGCCCAAACATGCGGACAAGGTCCATCTGGTCGGCAATCCGGTACGTGCAGAAGTGCTGCAATTGCGCGAGGAGCCGTTTCCGCCTTTCACGGAGGAAGGTCTGCTGCGCGTGCTGGTCACTGGCGGCAGTCAGGGCGCGAGCATATTGTCGGAAGTGGTGCCAGATGGCCTTGCCATGCTCCAACCAGCATTGCGGTCTCGGCTTCAGGTGACGCAGCAATGTCGTCCGGAAGATCTGGACGCGGTACGTGAACGCTATCGCAGTCATGATATTCCGGCAGAGCTGGGCACCTATTTCGAGGATATGGCGAGCCGCCTTGCCGATGCGCATCTGTTTATCGGGCGCGCTGGTGCTTCGACCATTGCGGAACTGACCGCAGTGGGCCGTCCCGCCATCCTGATCCCGCTGCCTATTGCGACGGACGATCACCAGACGGCCAATGCGCGTGAAGTGGCGAAGTCCGGAGGTGCACGGTCGATCAAGCAGGTCAACTTCACGGCCAAAGAACTCGCAAAGCAAATTCAAGCCATGGCCCAACGCCCTGATACTCTTGCAACAGCTGCGCATGCCGCATGGAATTGCGGACGCCCCGATGCTGTGAAAGACCTTGCCGATCTGGTCGAGAGCTTTGGCGGTGACGAGCTGATGGACGTGATCCGCGTGGGGGCCGATGCGAAGCAAGGAGCTGCCCAATCGGTGCGGCCTGCGCATGGTGCCGCGAAGGATGATGCATCATGAAGGGCGTCGGCACCGATATCGGCACCATCCACTTTGTCGGCATTGGCGGTATCGGCATGTCCGGTATTGCCGAGGTGATGCACAATCTCGGCTATTCGGTGCAAGGAAGCGATATTGCCGAAGGTCCTAGTGTCGTGCGCCTGCGTGATCGCGGGATCGATGTGAAAATCGGGCATGCCAAAGAAAATGTCGAAGGTGTTGCCGTTGTTGTCACCTCGACCGCTGTAAAGCGCACCAATCCCGAGGTTGCTGCTGCTCTTGAAGCGCGTACTCCGGTGGTCCGCCGCGCTGAAATGCTCGCGGAACTGATGCGGTTGAAATCGACAGTTGCAGTGGCTGGTACGCACGGCAAGACGACCACGACCAGCATGATTGCGGCCTTGCTCGATGCAGGCGGTGTCGATCCGACCGTCATCAATGGCGGGATCATCAACCAATATGGTTCCAATGCGCGTCTGGGCGATAGTGACTGGATGGTTGTCGAGGCCGATGAAAGCGACGGCAGCTTCCTGCGGCTCGATGGCACTATTGCCGTCGTGACCAATATCGATCCTGAGCATCTCGACCATTACGGTTCGTTCGATGCGGTGAAGCAGGCCTATGTCGATTTTATCGAGAACGTGCCCTTCTATGGTGTCGCGATCCTGTGCGTGGATCATCCTGAAGTGCAGAAAGTTATCGCAAAGGTGCGCGACCGGCGCATTCTGACTTACGGATTCTCAGCCCAGGCCGATTTGCGCGGCGACAATATCCGGTCCGAAGGTGGCTCCAACCTATTCGATGCAGTTTTGCGGGAGCGGGACGGTACATTGCGCCGGATCGAGAATATCGAATTGCCGATGCCGGGACGCCATAATGTCCAGAACGCGCTTGCCGCTGTGGCTGTCGCGCTCGAAATGGGCTGCGATGAAGACACCATTCGCACCGGTTTCAGCCAGTTTGGCGGAGTGAAACGCCGCTTTACCAAGGTGGGTAAGATCGGCTGTTCTGGCGGTTCTGCAATGGTAATCGACGATTACGCGCACCATCCGGTCGAGATTACTGCGGTTCTTTCCGCCGCGCGCGAAGCCGCGAAGAACCGTGTTATAGCCGTGATGCAACCGCACCGCTTCACGCGGCTGCACGATTTGATGGATGACTTCCAGACATCCTTCAACGATGCCGATATAGTGTACGTCACGCCTGTCTACACGGCTGGCGAAGACCCGATCGAAGGTGCCGATGCAGATGCTCTGGTGGCTGGCCTGAAAGAGCGGGGCCATCGCAATGCTGCGACCGTCCGCGATCAGACAGATTTGGCGAAGCAGCTTGCTGACACTGTCGAGGCCGGTGACGTGGTCGTTTGCCTCGGCGCGGGTGACATTACTCGCTGGGCTGCCGATCTGGAACAGAACGTTATGAATGCGGTGGGCAAGGGATGAGTACCGTCACAACCACCAATCCACAGGCCGACGGTCTGCCATTTTCTACCGAAGGTATTCGCGGCAAGCTCACACCTGATGCGCCGCTTGCCAAACTGGTCTGGTTCAAGACTGGCGGCCATGCTGACTGGCTGTTCGAACCCGCCGATATGGATGATCTGACCCTGTTTCTGGAGCGTCTTAATGGGGCGCTCCCGGTCATGGCGCTGG
>JAHDDJ010000001.1:75544-78132 GCA_020629385.1 Erythrobacter sp. | reverse complement strand
GATCGGATCTAGCACATGCATTAGGTTAGAAACCAATCGCGCTGTCATCCAATAATAATCGGAAACTACTGGGTTCTAAGAGCAATCTTTAAATCCATCGCTCACCAGTGACCTTCCCTTTAAGTCATAGAATCGCAGGGTGTATCCGGGTTTACACCCTTCAAAACTAAACGATCTAGGCGTCGGGTCTGAGCCACGGAAATAGGTAGCGTGGTTGGCTCTGCACTGGATGCTTTGGCGACGTTGACCCATCTGTGTAAAAGATTGGCGTTGATTTTATGTTCTTGTGCAATGCTCGCAATTGATTGATTTCCTTCCTTCACGAGACCAATGAGATGTGCCTTAAATTGTTTGGAGTAAGTACGTCGAACTCTCTTAACCGGTGCTAGTTCACTCCCAGTTGACTCTTGCATAGGTGCCCACTTAAATTTAGGTGGACACTATTCTGGGACGGGTAAATTCCGAACTCAGTTGGTATAGACCGTACGTTTACCCTTTCAATACTCATAGGAGAAAGGGCTTCTTGTTTCGCGTTATTGCCTGATGAGCGGTGGCTCTAGTTCTTCTCCGCGCACCTAGTGCTCACGAATGGTCTCCACGCAATTGACAATAGGCTTCTTCACGCGGCTGTTCTGGCTAGCGTTGTGGTAAGTTTCTTGATGCTGTTTTCATCGGGCGGTCGGCGATGACCTTATTGGTTTCTGGTTGACTGCTGCAATCGGCCCAGATACAAACTACTTTATATTTTTAGAAGTGAACTCGATTGATCGCCGCCGGACATCAACCAGCCGACTACTGTATATCATTTTCTTGATAAACCCTTATGTAGTCAATATCAAAACTTGCAGGAATGGCTGACGGATCCACAGGCTGTGAATTAAAGTTTCCACCCACAGCTAAATTAGCAATGACATACATGAGTTGATATGCATCGTTTTTGGTTAGATCGGTTTCCTCATAAGTTCCCACTTCAACCCCGTCTACGTACCAGGTTATCTTGCCAGGCTGCCAGTGAACACCAAATATATGAAAACCATCGGCATAACCCGTGGGTGTGGTTCGAGAGGATACGTACTGATCTGATAAGGGCAACCCGTTAGGATCGGAGCGATGATAAGTATGGTAGGCCGTGGTTGTGTCCTCACCAAGAATTTCCATAACATCGATTTCAGGTAAGGGGCCCACGTAGTATGCGTTCAGCAGCCAAAATGCTGGCCATAAGCCGTCACCTTCGGGCACACGCGCTCGAATTTCGGCATAGCCATTAACGAATTTGAAGGCATCATATGATGTGATCAATCCAGAAGTATAAGGCTTTGCCTCCGGATAGGGACCTTGTTGAAACTCAGGGTTTTGCTGCCAAATTTGGTCGGATGGATCTGGCAGTGACGCTGGTGGTAATTCGCTTCCCGAGGCCTCTGATGCCCTGGCGTGTATGCTGAGATAGTTGGTTTTACCTTCGGATTCAAAAGTAAACGGTGAGTAACCCTTATCTGAATCGATACCAAGACTGTCGACGTAATATTGTTCTTCATTGTTAATGCTTAGGTACGGACCCCACAGAAAATTTGTGGTCCATTTTTCAGGATCCAAAGGCCCGGCATTAAACTCGTCGCTGAATACCAGCTGAAAATCTTTCTGGAGATTCAGCGGCGCTTCTAGCTTCTTTTTGTATGCTCGCACGTAGTCAATTTCAAATTCAGCAGGGAATACCGTGCTTGCGTCTGGCGATCCTGGCCAGTTACCACCTACCGCCAGATTTAAAAGTAAGTACATGGCCTGATTAGGAATCTCGTACTCAGAGGAGCTTATTCTTCGGACTTCCTGGCCGTCGATGAACCAAACAATTTCGTTAGGTGTCCATGCTGCGCCAAATGTGTGAAAATCGTCAGCCCAGTTGGTAGCAAGCGAAGTGAAAGAGGGGGTCGAAATTTTCGCCCAATTGTTTTCAACATCAAAATAATGGTAGGTGTGGTAGACGGTGTCTACGTTTTGACCTAGAAATTCCATCACATCAATTTCGGGTGACTTCTCTACATAGTGGGTATTTAACATCCAGAACGCTGGCCACAAGCCTCTGCCAGCAGGGAGTTTCACCCTTGCCTCGACATAACCATGTGTCATCTTAAATGATTCGTATGAGGTAATGATACCGGAAAGATAACTGACACTATTTGACTGATACCCTGGATCAGGTCCATTCGGCCCGTTATACCGATACTCAGGGTATTGAATCCAGATTGGGTCATTTTCTGCAGGTCGTTCTGGTGGGACAACAGTGTTACTGGTTGGTGTTGCGCGAATGATTAGTGTCTCACCCGTGAAGTCGAATGGATCGTGTTCAGAGCCTTGGTTTATTCCCAGTGTGTCTACGTACAACTGTTCTTCAGCATTTATTGGGAGGTATGGGCCCCAGAGCAGGCCTGTTCGCCATTTTGTCCCATCTAGTAGAGTCTCGGTGAATTCATCGTTGAAGACCAATTCGTACTCTCCTAAAAACGGCGGCTGATTATCTGACTCGTCATTCTTTAGAACATCGAAAGAGGTGTATGAGAATTCTGTTCGCTGGGATGAATTTTGCGCAGCCA